>JBHLPA010000076.1:0-9160 GCA_048939935.1 Promethearchaeota archaeon
ATTCCCTTTTTCACTCTGTTGAGAATCCGTTGGCTACCAGACTCAGCACCGATGTATAGGGTATGACAGCCTGCTTTTTTCAACCAATCCGTCATTTCAGGATGTCTTGTCAGGATGTCTGCTCTTGATGAACAGGTCCATCCGATATTGTCCGCATCAAAATTCATGCGTAAACAGATATCTCGAACTCTTCGATGGTTGAATGTGAATAAATCGTCAATGAAGGTGATGTCCTCAACACCATATCTCTGTCGTAGTAAATCAACCTCCTCCATCACGTTGTCAGGTGATCGACCCCTCCAACGCTTTCCCGTGATTCGCGATGACGAACAAAAAGTGCACTGATACGGACAACCCCTGCTTGTTATCATAGGGGCAATTCTCTTTCCACGGGGAAAATACTTGGGAAGATTCAGTGTTTCATAGTCGGGAAGCGGAATGTCATCCAAGTTGGATATGTATGGTCTATCAGGATTTCTTATGATGGTAGATCCCTTTCGAATCGTGGTCCCGGGGATATCACTATAGTCTTGTTGTAAATCGTATCTTTCCAGAAGGACCTTCATGGTCACCTCTCCCTCGCCCCGAACGACAACATCAATATCAGGACACTCTCGAAGGGCTTGTTCGTCCTGGAAGGTCACGTGGGCTCCACCAACTACAACAAGAGTTGTGGGATCATGGTGTTTGACTAGTTTTGCGGTGTGATACACATCGTAGATAGCGGGAGTTGTTTGTCCACTGATACCAACCACAGTAGGGGAGTAGGAATACAGGGTTCTAGCGAAATCCGACAGTTTAGAGTGTTGAAGGAGCCCATCGTGAATTTTTATTTCATGATCCCCAAACTCTCTCAGATAGCTAGAGATGTATCCAAGTCCTAACGGAGGGCTTGTGTAATCAAACGATTCACGGATATCACACTTAGAATCGGGAACTGTAAGCAGAACCCTAGCCAATCTCTACCCCCCCTTGAAATTGGCCTCAGCGGTCAAGTTGGACGCACTCAACAGAAACTCAAGCTCTGATGAACAAGTCCCTGCCAACTTATCCCAATACTCTTGATTGTGGATACATCCTGGATCAGGACCAAGTTCATCTCCAAAATAACTGATGGCTCGTGCTCTACAGCCGCCGCACACATATCTTGTCTTACAAGTTCCACAAGCACCCTTAAGGAGGTCCTTGTTTCGAAGTCTTTGAAGAAGGGGCGAATGAGTCCATATTGTTCGAAAGTCATCACGAAGAATATTGCCCACTTTCATTGCTTCAGTATGAGGGAAAAAGACACAGGGATAGATGTCCCCATTTGGTTCAATAGCAACATAGAAACGTCCCGCACCACAACCACCGATGAACTCTGTCAAGCCCCTCATCTGAGCTGGAAGCCGTACATTGTTAAAGTGAGTTGGGGAAACAATCTCATTCTGAGATCCACCTTGCGTTTTCGCTTCAAATGCTACTCTACCAAGCTGCGGCGCAGTTGTAAGAACCTCTAGCGATGATTGTTGTGGGTTATTTATCCTGTCTAATAACACCTCTAAAAGATACTCTCGTTCCTGAGGTGTGAGGTCTGTGTCAATTAGCTCAGTCCCTCTTCCAACTGGAACCAAATTGTAGAACATAAGCCACTTGACTTTGAGATTCTCACAGAGTCGGATTACATCATGAATCTCCCCAAGATTGTGGTGTGTTACAGTTGTTGACACCTCAACAAAGAGGTCTTCAGCAACACAATTCTTGATTCCTGAAATGGTCTTCTTAAAGGCCCCTGGAACACCTCTGAACTCATCATGGGTTTCTGCTTGAGCACCATCAATGCTGATCTGTACAAATTTCATTCCAGCATCCTTGAATCTCTTGACTCGTTCAGGATTTGAGAAAGAAATTCCATTCGTTGCCACTGCAACGTATATCCCATGCTCTGCTGCTCTGCGAATCAGAGTGAGAATATCTGGTCTGATTGTTGGTTCTCCACCTGAGAACGCTAAGAAGACTACACCAGCTTCAGCCAGATGATCAATGGTTTTTAATGCCTCTGTGGTTGACAGTTCGTCAAGTCCTTTTTTGCCTGCATTCTCATAGCAGTGTTTACACCTCAGATTACATGCCCTAGTCACGTTCCATACCACCTGAAAGGGAGCTCCAGGTGTGAATGGTTTGGCAACACCGAATCTAACCAGTCCCTCGATAACACTAGACATTGCCCTTCTGAATATGCTGTCTTTGAGAGCATCTTGAACAGTATCAACGGTTGTACCAAATACGTTTGCTCCAATGGTAAGGACTCCTCGCGTGAGGAGTGCAGAGATTTTACATATTGGACAGGCAGTTTTACGCGTACCTGCAATGAGGTCTAGAGCAACATTGAGATGTGTGTCTTTGTCAGACCTACACTTTCTAGTTAAAATTGACAAAATCCGTTTCATCGGTAGACTTGTAGTCAGACTTGCTAACGTGCTGACTTTCGAGACTATCCGCGCTATTTGAATCACCTTTGCCGGCTAATCAATATTTCAAACCGACTGGTCGGTATGTCATATAATTATACGCCAATCAATATAATACCAATGACTTCCGCAAAGTAGTTCCAAAGTCAAGCATTAGATATTCTAAAGACATATCACCTTACAAAAAGAGTTTCTAGCGGCAGATTAAAACATAGAAACGAATCTTGGTTCGTTGCTCTATAGTATGCAGGACTTTGTCGAAGTCTTTAGAATCAGACTTTTTGGTTGAATCTTCTTATTGTTTCTTTCATTCTTTCAAGAGTTGCTACTGCCATGCTAGATCCGTTTTTCCAGTCCCAAGAACCAAGTCCACATTCAGGTCCAGCAAAAGGAACTCGCTCAGCCCCATAAAGGTCGATATTTTTCCCTAGATAGTTCTCCATCTCTTTGGCGGGCTGCAAGTAATTCATGTGATTCCCAGAAAAAATCTCCTGCCAAGCAGCCTTGATATCGGCACTCTGATTTATGGTTGGCCCATCAGTTCGAACAATAGCTGCTCTGACGAATTTGTCATAGTTCTCTAACCACTTGCGATTGACAAACACTCCCACATGTGCCTCTAATAGATTCCAGTCTGATTCAAAGATTCCCTCAAAGGGTGATGTGTGTAGATGAATTCCTCGATAAACACCCGATGGGATAGCACGGTATATCTTATTCCAACACCTGGTTAGATGAGACAGTTTCGTATCAGATGAGGTATCAGTAAAAAAGTCGCCAAAGCCCTCAAGACCGAATGCAGGCTCATCAAGAGTAATTGTTTCTAGAACAAGTTTGTTCGATGTGGTGACCGAGTTAACAACAAAAGCTTTCACAACTTCTGTGAAATACTCAACAAGTCGTTCATCATAGCTTCTCGGAAATCCAGCCAGTCGTTGGAGATTCAGAGATAACTCCAGTGGCCCGGTGACGCATGACTTGTAAGATATTCTATCAACTCCAATATCCGTACAGAGTTTCTCTACTCCATTTCGAAGAGCACTAATTTCTGCAATACCAACATCTTCACTTGTAGGGGGTCTACTCCCAACAGCTATTGCTGCAGCCACAGCCTGTGCATTCTCTTTCGAGATTGCACCAAAACTTGTAGTGGCCTCAGTCTGCAAGCCCTCCGATCCGATCACGTGATGAAATACAGGTAAGAGAAACTGGTCTATCATTCCTCTACACTGAGCATATGCTACTACTGCAGTTTCAGGACCCAATGCTTCAGTCTTTCTTTGGAATACGGTATTGTGTTGAGTAGTGAAATATTCAGCATCTTGGGTATTCACTTCTCCAGCGCGTTTCTCGATATTATGCGCTCCAATAAGATAGCGTTCAAAATCCGCATGTAGCGGAAAGCTCCCGACATCTATAGGTCTGATTGAATTTTGCGAGTCCATAGTTTCATCTGTCTCCAAGCGTTAATCTAATTTCACAACTCAGCTTATGGACGTCCCTATCCGGGCAGATAATTCCAAAATGCATGAGTATACTGTATTGTGAACTAATTCTATCTAATCCTCACTGAATACTGAGACTGCCAGACAGTTTTACAATTGTGTGTTTTAGCGTTCACACACGCTCAAGCTCAGCCAATGCTGACTTCAGGTCCTCTTCGTCAAGCTCGCTGTCCTTTGGTGATAGTGGCTCCACTGCAAGGAACTTGTCAAGCTCATCAGCTAGCTGCACACCCTGCTTCTTCATAACAAGTCGGATCAGGCCAATGTTTACCTCTGCCTCTGAAACCACACAGAGTACACCCTTCCCACAGGCTGAGGCGAAGATTTTACCTTCCGAAAACTCAGAAGTGACTATCTCGAGCTCCCCAATCTGCAGGTTCTTGCCCTGCTCCTCACTCGCACAGAAGACCGCACTGGCAATTGCCCCAATACTGTCCACATCTACAGGATAATAGCTCAGCTTGCTCACGTTGGCGATGGTCAAGCCTGTCTTATCGACAAGTATCACTTTTTTGATACCCTTATCCTGCCTAATGATTTCGGTGAGGATCTTATCGAAGGCTTTTGGATCACTCATTATTAGTACACCTCTATCTTAACTTCCTACTGAGTGTTCTTAAGGACTACTAGGATGAGTCCCTCGTTCACTTCCGGTGCGATGTTTATTTGACCTTTGGTTGTGTCAATGGTCAGGAACGATAGTGACCCCTCTCGAAGTTCTCGCACAGCATCTAGGGCTTTTCCAACGAGGGAGGTTATTATCGCAGCGACGTTCTCTGTTGTTTCGGGGTCTAGATCACTACTGAGTGGTAGACCATCCATGTTAGTCACAACAACTCCTCGTACTCCTTCCTGTGCTTTGATTTTGGAAAGAATCCCTTGAAGTTTTTCCTGGCTAATCAACGTCTAGAGTCCTCGCTGATACAACTATGTCGTATCATCTACGCCGCAGTTGACTATTTTAGACTTGTGGAGATATGATACGACACCGTACATGCCATTTGCGCATTTGAAGAATATTTGGGGTTGTGTTACGTTGGAAAAAGGATTGGTCGTGCCAGAAAAGGACACGACCATGGATTATGATAACCTAAAGGCTGTACTCATTCCTCTTCATCAAAGAGCTTCTTCGAGCTTCTCTTCATCTGGGCAAGGCTACCTGTGAATGCCTCGTCTGCGGCTCCAGAAGGTGCTGATGCAGGAGCAGCTTCTAGCATCTCCTCCTGTCGGACAATCTCCTCCTCTTCCATGTTCAGAACATTGTCTGTCTTGTCCAACATTGCTTGAACAGCTTTAGGGGCACCCTTTGATTTGGCTTTCAGAGCCTTTCTGAATGAGGCAATCCGCTTGCGACCACCCTCTCTGTCACCTCTGAATGACTCCTCACCTGCCTTTTGGGTGACAAATGTGGCACCAACAGTAGGATCAAGGGTTTTCATTATCTCTTCCTCTTTCTTAGCGACCCGGAGTTTTGTGGTGACAGCACGGACTCTTCTCGCACCTTCTTCATCAGTATAAGTCACTTGAACCTGTATTGGTACTTCAGACTCCTTGATCTCTTTCTCTGGTTCTACTTCAAAGTAGAGTTCATGGTCCTCACCAACAACACCAATCTTGCTCTCATTCTTCTTCTTCAACTGGTCAACAACAGCTCTTGAAACTCCAGAAGCATCCTTAACTTTTACACCAGAAGGTGTTACCAGTCGAACCTCAACATCTCTACCGAGGAGAGATGCTCCAGCCAGTTCCGAAAGGCTTCTGTCAAGCTCGTTGGGAGTGACATAGTACATCTGACCACCAGTGGCCTCAGGTAGAAGGCCCAGAGTCTGAAGCTCCATTCCTGCACCTGATGCAATACCGACTACATCCACAGCTGTTCCGAGTTCCATGAACATCGTTCCTAGGTCCTCGTAGTACTTACTCGCAGGAGTTACTTGATAGCCCTCAAGCGCGCCAATCCCCTCATTGGCAAGTCCATCAGTCAACAGAACTACTCTTCCAACATTTCGATGCTTGGCGATGACGTATGCCATTGCCACCGCGGGACCTAGAGCAGTGCCACCTTGGTCGCGGAGTGCATGTACATGTTTCTTCAACTTATCAGAGTTCTTTCCGACATTTACCAATTTTATTTGATCAAGCAGTTTCTTCGTTGCGTCCATGATGTCTTTTAGGCTCGCAAAGGAGGTTCTAGGAAGTTCTACTGGATTACCGTTTTCTAGATTTCTAGCTACAACAGTGCTTTCAAATTCTATCAAACCAAACATGGTTTCAGGTACATTTGCAGCAAGACTGTCAATGGAGGTATTCAGACTGCGTTTTACTGCAGCCAAGTTTGCTCCAGCCATTGATCCCGAAACATCAATGAGTCCTAAGAAGGACTTCCCACCCATAGCAATTTCTTCTGTGGCGGTCTCAGGGTCTGGTGGTGGTTTCACAACAAAATCTGTATCCTCACCAGCTACTACAATCTCGCCCTCTATAACGTTAAGAGTCCCACAGAACGGGCATACAAAGTGCTTGCCCACTTTTAGGTCCTCTTGGATTTGGTCCACACTAAGAAGGAAACCATTACAGTTGTGGCATGCTATTGGTTTCCCGACGATTTTTGTTGTCTCATGCGTAAGATGACCAAATTCTACACGCAAGACATAGGGAATGTCGCTCAGTATCTTTTTCGAAGCGGGAAAAGCCTCTGAGCTAGTTCTCAACATAGGCATCTAATATTGGCCTCCAAAATTTGTTGTCTGACCTTTACGTGAGCGGTTTTAAGTGCTGTCCTGTTAAGTGAACTGAGTCTGTTGTCTCAAAAACGACAGTTACATATAACGACGTAATCTTTTTACACACCTAATACAGAACAGCAGGGTAGACAATTTAGTCCCGTAGGGAGGAATACTCACAGATGGTGGACAAAGATAAGATTGAACAAGTTGTGCAGGAAACAATGTCTGCAAATGCAGACCTAGAAGGCATTGTCATTTGCGACGCAAAGGGAAACGTCCTATTTGGACATACAATCAGTGGGGGAACCAAACACGCTGATATTGCTAACCTTTCTGTGAAGATTGCAGCAAACTCCTCTCAACTATCTGCCGGTCTGGACAAAGGAGGTTTGAAGGAGGTCAGTATCGCATCGGACCATGGCTTCATTATCATCCTTGGCGATGTGAAGATCGTTCTGGCAGGTGTTGCAGGCGAAGGGGCAAGAGAGTCACTCGGACTTCTCAGAATGGCATTACGACGAGCGCTCCTCAAGATTGTTGGCTAGGACCCGCCTGAAAAAGTCAACAGAGTTACACTTTTCAACACTTTAGATGATGCATTCCAAGCCGGAATACATAATCCAGATGTAGCTGGGGTATTACCTAGGTCATACCAACCGTATTTAGGCCTCTGTAAAATCAGAATAACAAACTGGGACACGCCAAGGTTACTCTGACTGAAACTTGCCGGAAGGGAACGGGACTTGGTTTACATTGAGAAGCTAGTATGCAAGGGCTTCAAATCATTCGGTCGAGAGTCAGTCAGCATTAAATTAAATCCGGGATTCACATGTATTGTAGGTCCAAACGGTTCAGGCAAGTCCAACGTGATTGATGCTATTCTTTTTGTTCTGGGGCAGCTTAGTGCAAAGACCCTCCGTGCAAATGTGTTCTCGGACCTACTCTATTCCCCACCTAAACCGAATATGCCACCGAAAGCAAAGTCTGCAGTGGTAGAACTCCATTTTGACAATAAGGATCGAAAACTGCAAGTAGATGCGGATCGTGTTGTCATCGAGCGGGAACTGGATGACTCAGGCAAATCAGTCTGTAGAGTCAATGGCAAGGTGGTGACTCGTTCTGCGGTATTGGATGTGTTAGGCGCCATTGGTGTGGACCCCAATGGATACAATCTGGTTCTTCAGGGTGAGATTGCCCAGATGGTCAAGGTTAGCCCAATTGAGCGACGAAAACTGATTGAAGAGATAGCGGGGATATCCGCTTATGACGAGCAAAAGGACCGTGCTTTGAAGAAGCTTGCTGAGAGTGAAACCAATCTTGGTAAGGTAGAAATGCAACTTCAAGAGCGTCGTAGACATCTTGAGAAGCTAGAGGAAGATATGTCTGACGCGAGAAGGTATCAGAATCTCCATCAACAGATACGAAAGCATCAAATTGACATATTTGCATGGAGCACTATTAAAGGTAAGTCGAGGATAGAAACAATCAACGAAACTCTTGCTCAGCGTGTAGAGGAAGCAGAGAGTCTTGTAAAGGAGCTAGTTGAGGTAGAGAATAGTCTGACCAGTACCGAAACAGAGATTGAGAAAATAGACCATGAAATCGACCAAATCACTGGCGGTGACTCAACCAGAGTTTCAGAACAGTATGGGATTGTTTCTGCAGCAGTGTCACATGTCAAGGGAGACCTAGAACGAGCCCAGTCTGAGTTTGATAAATCTGATGGTGAAAAAACCCTTCTGGCCGAAGAACTCGAAACCGTTCAGGATGAGATTAGTCATAATGAACAAGTCCTGGCCGACAAGACCAAGGATCTTACAGATCTGGAAAAGGAGATAGCAGAAACAACGGCTGAAATAATCCGATTAGAAGAGATGGCAGAGAGGGCCCAGACAGCATATTATGAAACCACATTGCGTCTTCAGGATTTGAACAATCAAATGAGACATCTTGATGAAGGTGTTTCTGAGATTCGATCAACTATCAAATCAGACAATCGGGAACTCGGTCTTGCTTATGAGGAACTCAGAGATGCCACTGAGAGTCTGGAGAAGACTGAAGCCGAGATTTCACAGTTGAAAGAAACCATTCCTGAGAAGAAATCTGAGTTTGATGAGTCTGAAGAACTTGAGAAGTCAAAACAAAACGAAATAGATAGACTGACTGAGCAGCTATCAACTGTAGACGCAGAGGTTGCAGAGAGCGCCAGGATTGTATCTCAGACAAAGGAGGAGCTAATCAAGGTCCAGGCTCGTCAGGATGCCTTGAAAGAAGCTGAGGATGCCTTTCTCAAGAGACGTCGTGCGATTGCTACAATTCTGGAGCTTAGAGATGCCGGTGCCATTAGTGGGATTCATGGTACAGTTGCAGAACTAGGTACGATTGATCCTGACTATTCAGTGGCATTGGAGATTGCTGGTGGGAATAGGCTATCATACATTGTTGTTGAGAATGAACAGGTAGCCACCGAATGTGTGAA
>JBHLPA010000077.1:0-9148 GCA_048939935.1 Promethearchaeota archaeon
TGAGAGCATTGTTAATTTGACGAGTGAGGAGCTCATTGGATATATAGTAACAAGAAGTAAGTTTGATGCATATCTGTTACAGAAAGCAGAAGACGCAGGTGTGGAAGTGATTCAGAATACTGAGGTTGTAGGGATTGAACAACTTCGATCAGCAGTTAGAGCGTTGGTAGTTGGCGACTCGTATAAGTCGCACATTCTTGTTGGAGCAGACGGTGTCAATGGAATCATAGCAAGGGAACTAGGTATTCGCACAAAGTGGGCACAGGAACGAATCGCTCTATGCATTCAGACAACAATACCGTTGGGTGTCAAAGAAGTTGAATCGATGATGAAGAGGAACCAAAAAGACAATTCGCCGGCAATCGAGCTATTCTTTGATATTATGCCTTGGGGCTATGCATGGTGTTTTCCGAAAAGAGATGGATTCAACATAGGTATAGGTTGCCGAATGGACAAACAGAATAATCTCCAGAAGATATGGCATAGATTTGTTTCAGGGATAAAAATGGAGAAAGGTATTGAACAAGATCTGTCTGACAGAGTTTCCTATAGGTTACCTCTAGGAGGCAAACTAGATCGTCTAATCGGAAGAAGAAGCATGCTTGTGGGTGATGCAGCGGGACTTGCATCCCCATTAACTGGAGAGGGTATCTCTTACGCAATTCAGTCAGGAATTCTGGCTGCTAAAATCGCCTCAGAAACCATCGAAGCTAAGGCACCACTTCATGTAAAAGAATATGAAAACCAGCTGAAGAAAACCATAGGACGCGAATTAGCAGATACAAGATGGCTTGCTGGAATACTTCACAGGTCAGACAGACATACTGACCTACTGTTCCAAATTGCTTCAGAGGACCCTGTGATGCGGAAGTATTTTACAAATGTTGTGGCGAGAATTGCAACCTTCTCAGAGTACAGGACCAAGATTGTTAAACGAATGCTCACAAGACATCCAATGAAAGCCCTTAGATTAGGATTGACAGGGTGACTCATTTCGCAGGAGGGGCAATGATGGCTGCAGAGCCCTCTGTACTTACCTGGATTTTCATTAGGTCACGTGCCAAGACGCTATTTGGAAAGATGGACTGTGCCTCACCAATGATCTCTTCTCCATCATAATATCGAGGACTATAGTGAGTCAGGACCAAGAGCTTCACACCTGATTCTTTGGCCAGCTCAGCCGCCGCGGCTGCAGTCGAGTGACCTCTCTCTTCTGCAAGTGCGGCATGTTCAGTGGTATACATTGCTTCAGAGATTAGTACAGCTGCATCTTTCGCTGCGTTCCTCAGCTCATCGCAAGGCCGGGTGTCTCCAGAGTAGACAATCTTCAAAGGGGTGGGACTTGGTTCAGTCACGTCCTCGGGTGAAACTGTAGTTCCATCATCAAGCTCTACTGTTTTTCCTGATGCTAATGCTTTCCAAAGAGGGCCTGTTGGTACACCAAGCTTATGTGCCTTTTCTGGGAGGAACTTCCCAGTTGGACGCTTCCATGTGATTTCATAACCAAGAGCGTATCCACGGTGATCAACTTCGAATGCACGAACTGCGAGGTCCTGGTCGTTAAAGATTTCACCGGGACCAATTGTATGAACTGCAGTTTCAAAGGTTGTTCCAAGATTGATTGTTGACTGACTGACTTTGACATACTCTATGAGTTCTTGAGGGCCATAGATATCCAGGGGTTTCATCCTACCGAGGAGTGAAAATCTTAGTAAGAGGCCTGGTAAGCCGAGAACATGGTCAGCATGAACATGTGATATGAAGATGGCCATCTTCTTGTTAAGTCCCAAATGAGCCCTTTCGTGTTGTCTTTGAACATCTTCTCCTGCATCAAAGAGTAACACCCACCCCTGATATCGTAACGCAATTGCGGGGTGATTTCTCCTTTCTGTGGGAATCGATCCGCCAGAGCCTAAGAATATTATTTCAATCATAAGGAACTCAATAGAACAACTTACATCCAATAAGATTAGGGTTGTGTAACGGATGTGCCATTATTCTTCTACGCTAGGTCAAGAGGAACATTAGTAGGAGAAGCCTCTCTTCTCACAACACTATATGCTAGCGCATCAAAGAACTTCGAAACTTCCCATTTCCATGTGTCGCTTCGTCTATCGTACATAGATGTGACTTTTGTTGATTGACCAGAACCGGCTGCAACAACATAAGCGTTGTAATCATGAATCTTGGATGTTTCATCATTAAGTACATCTATTAGATTACGACCAGAACCTGCAGGAAGAGCTGAAACAAGTAACACCTTTTTCTCACTTGGATCTTCAATATTCTGGATTCTGCTCTGATATGTTATTGGTAAATGATTCCATGCGGGAATGATATCACCAGAGCATTCGGGACTCAAGAGGCAAATCACTCGATCACTGAGGCAAGGTATGTTCACACGGGCTCTTGGTAGAACCACACGTTTCTTGATAAGCTGAGCACGTTTCCTGAAGGTAGTAGATGATGATAGACCGGTTGAAGTCACAATGTCATTTCCAGTACTATCAAAGTCATCAACGAGTGCGTCTATAATCTTGACATCTGCAAAGGTAAATTTCTGTGGTTTTGGAGGGGAAGGAGTAGCAACATCAGCAAGGAGTAATGAGTCACCACCCTTACGAAGCATAAGTCTAAAGTGGAGCAGGTCAAGCTTCCATCCATCGTGATTGTCGAAATAACGACCACTAAAAAACGGTCTTCCATCTGATAATGACCAAACTGATACACTACCGGTACTTGCTCTGAAGAGACCTATGGTTTCAAGAAGCTCCGTTCTTTTCTCATAAGGTATTGTAGCAACAACAAGAACTAAGGGAGAGTATCCATCCACCATGAGCTTTTTCTGCACATATGGACCTGACAGTACTAGAGATGGAGATTCAAAGATAATCAGGATTCTTTCAAGTCCGAGCTTGTGAGTGTTTAACATTCCTACTGTTTTTAAGACTCCTGATTCATTGAGACGCTTCTGAGCCCTTCTTGCTTGTGCATAGCTCAAACTAGCTTTTGAGGCAAGTGCATTTAGAGCGGCCCCAGGATTCTTTATGGCAGCTTCAAGAAAGGGAAGCTCAGTCCGAGAAAAGTGCGATATGTTTTCCTCCCAAAGGTTCACAATTAGGCTCATGACATCTCTCTGTGAGATTATTGATACACCACCGAGGTTGACAACCTCTTCAAGTCTGCGAGTCAATAGAGAATGTAAACTCCCGCGGTATGAATTGACCATCATCTGCAGTACTTCATACTCAGCATCTGTCTGAAAGACCTGCAATTGTCCTCCTTCTTCGAATGTTTTCACAAAGCGTAGGATCGCAGTTGCACTTGGCGAAAGTTTACTCTCAAATTTCAAACCTTTCTCATCAGGCATTACGGATTCATCCTGTTCCTGTATATTAACTTCAGGCTGAGTCATTTAACACCCTCACAGACGCGGTTCTAAAGGCGAGTAATATTACCGTTAGAACGTTATGAGCAGAGCATAAAAGGCCGTCAAAGAGGTGTGCTGTCTTTCCAGAGGGACTCAAAATAGCTACTACTCATAGCTGCGAAGATAGCGTGAGAAGAGTAAATCCCAAGAAACTCGTCATTCTCTTCCCCGCCGGCTAGAACAATCAAAGTCTCCTTATGGTCAACAACAAGACCAACACCAAAAACACGGTCTCGAGTGCGAATCTCAAATCTTTCAGGTATGACATCCTTCAGTGCGTCTGTGATTGAAGATGTAAGAATACGAACTTTAGCTTTGACGAGTAGTACTCTTTCAACAACAGTGTCGATATCTTCTGTTGAAAGGTCAAATGAGGGGAGTGACAAGAGGACTTCTTCTTTGGCTGAGTCAAGCATCACCATTGCTTTTGCTAAGATTGATGCACGTCCATGGACAACCCAAACATCTCGTGGAGTCGCCTTGGTTTCCTTTTCAAACAGAGGTTGGAGCTCTTCGATGACAACTCTACTAGACTCTTTTAACCGAGCCTCCCAATCAAGATGAACCAAGCGCATCACTTCAGTCGGAGCTTTGGCTATGTAAGTTGTGGGTTTCGTTCGTTTTATCTGAATAAACTGCTTTTCTTCTAGACGACCAAGGACATCGTAGATTCTTGAGTATGGAACCTTGGATTTTGTGGAAACATCTGATGCACCCATCTGCCCTCCAGCGACAAGTGCGAGATACGCTTGGGTCTCGTATTCGGTGAGACCAAGTTCTTTCAGAGCCTTTAGCGTTGCCTCACTCACTGACATTGTTAGCCATCTCAGAGGTCAGCAACTTCCGACTTAAGGCTTGTCAAGTGTAGAAATGTACCACTGAAGAAATCCCTCAAACGCCTTAGTCCGATGGGAGATGCTTACTTTTTCATCAAGCGTGAGTTCAGCATATGTCTTCGTGAACCCAGTAGGTATGAAAATTGGATCGTAGCCAAAACCACCCTCTCCAGCAGGTGTAAGTGCGACTGTTCCGGACATAATCCCTGAGAAAACCTCCAAACGTTCACCATCGCAGAACCCAACGGTTGTTTTGAACTTCGAGGTCCGGTCCGCCTTGTCGATCATAAGTTTCAATATTCCTTCATAGCCTATTGACTTGAGGACGATTGCAGCATATGATCCTGGAAAGCCATTAAGTGAGTCGATAAAGAACCCAGTGTCATCTACAGCAACTGGTTGGTGAAGAGTATCAAATGCGACCTTGGCCGCGACACGCGCAATCTCTTCGACACTATCAGATTGAATCTCATACTTCTGAATTGAGGGTGTATCAAACTCAACATTGTACTTTTTGAAGAGAGGACGGAGTTCCTTGAGTTTGTGTTTATTCTGTGTCACTAGAACAAGGTTATCCCTTGACATATGCCAAGATCTCCTTGATAATCCCGTATGATGGCTTGGTCTTCTCAAGATTAAACATACCTGTAGCGTTCCAAAGAATGACATGTTCGAGTCCTTGTTTCGCATAGTCTTCAAGTGTTCCAATGAGGGTTTCTTTATCACCGGCCATATAGAACTCCTGTAAAACTTCTAGCGGCACCTTTTCAATTGCATCTAATGTGGTCTTTCGATCATATCGCATTGGAACGTAGTTGGTGAGTCCATGAAAGTCATCACCAAATGGATGTGAATATCCTAAACGTTTCCATTCACTTGCTGAGGTCATTAGAGCAAATGCTTTGGCAAGAGGGGTTTTCATCAACCGCTCACATTCCCCTGTATCGTCATCTATAATGCACCACTTCCACAAAGCTGCAGTGAAAGGCCCAGTGCAATCTAATTTCTTTCTGTGGTCATGAATGGTTTTTAGACCCTCTCCGTATTGCTTTGGTCTTGCGACGGATGGGATCCATCCATCACCATATTCAGCCGCGAGTTTGAGCATCTTGGGCCCCATGGCTGCAATCCAGATTGGTGGTGGTTTTCCCTCCACTGCAGGTCTCAAAGACAAGACGGCGTCCTTGAGTTTCCAATAGCGGCCATCGTAGCTAAATGGTTCATGCGTATTCCAGACCATTTTGATGATCTCAAGAGCCTCACGAAGTTTTCCTACTTGGCCAGAGTAGTTCAACCCATATGGTTCGATATTCTCTTTTTCTCCAGCTCCAATGCCAAGAATAGTTCTTCCTCGGCTGATATGGTCAAGAGTGAGGAAGGTCTGGGCGATAAGGATTGGATGTCGTCTGATTGGTTCAGTGACTGAAGAAATCAGCTGGACATTCTTAGTAACCGCTGCACAGGCGCTCATGATGCTAGATAGCTCGTAGTATGTGTGAGGCGATTGCTGGAAGACAGCCAATGGTGTAATGTCAGTGGTCCAGATGCTCTCGGGTACAAATCCAGCAAAATGGTCTGGAAATGCCATACTATCATATCCTAATGAATCGATTGTCTTTGCGTTCTTCAGGGCATTATCCCAGGGAGGCAGAAAAGGACCCGGAGCTCCTATCTTCAAATCATGTATGTCAGTCATTGATCGCACACCTCTGCAAAGTGAATGAGGACTTTTTTCACCTTTTCAAAGTCCTCAAGATGCATGAACTCGTCAAGTCCATGATAATTGTTGTCCTCTCTTAGTGTTCCATAACAGACAGTTGGTATTCCATGAGAAGTGAAGAAATAGCCATCATTTCCACCAAGGTCTGCAGATATTGTTATTTCGGGATCTACGATATCTTTCACAGCAGCATGGAAACTCTTGACATATCTATTCTCTGGATCAGAGCCCCAACCAGCATGCTTTGTCATAAACTCCAGAGACGCATCTACAAAGGTCTCTTCTTTTGCCTTATCGAAAAAGTCCTCGATGTCCTTGACCACTTCGTCAATATCTTCTTCTGGAATAGTTCGACAATCAAATGAAATCTCAGCTTTCCCAGGGATGGTGTTTGTCTTACTTCCAGCCTTGTAGACTGTCATTGAGAATCGACCCCAGAGCGTTTGATGGGGACTTCCTGGGGGCGCGGGTAGTTTTGACTCAACCTTTCTGCGGACATCTATATAATCGAGCATGACCTGCATCAATGGGATTGAGAGATGAATTGCATTCGCAAACTTGAAGGGATACCCTGCGTGTCCCTGAGACCCCTTGACTGTGATTGTACCTGATATGACTCCACTGGCTCCAGTACTTACATACTCGGGACCAGAGTCCACAACAATCCCGAAATCACCACGTATCTTTGGAGGACCGTTCATCAGATAGTCAATACCCCAAACGCCTCCAATCTCTTCGTTGGGACTGATGAGTATTTTCCAATTGACCTTGGACGAACCCTTATTGATAAGTTCCTTAGCAGCACTAACTGTGGCGACGATGTTCCCCTTGTTATCGCTAGCACCACGGCCATAGGCTTTCCCTTTCTCAACTGTCAGTTTGAATGGAGGTTTCGTCCATTCATCAATATCTCCAGCCGGAACAACATCATAGTGTGTACAGAGGAGAATTGTTGTCTTAGCACCAACATTCATAATTGCCACAATATTAGGTTGTGGAATAGCATCATGCATTGAGTCAAAGACTTCTACCTCAAGACCCGCTTCCTGACAATAATTCTTGATGACTTCAGCACAGACAGCGTAGTTCTTCTTTTCATCACTGTTCGTATCCAGCTCAACAAGCTCCCGAAGGAACTGTTCTTCCCATTTATCCATCTCTACTCACTCCAAAGATTGCTGGGTGTAGAGGAGGGGTTACTCATATTACTTCTGGCATGTTTGACAATAGTTAGTTTTGAACCGATTTGCAGTGACTTCGGACACTCTACCCCCGCAGAGTGGGCAGATTTCACCACCTCTATTATGGACCATAAGAAAATCTCGTTTTTCCATTGCAATCTCGTTTAGAGACCTTTCAGAGAGAATGTCATGTATATGAGCCAGAACTTTTTTCATTGCTAGGTACAAGTTTCTGATTTCACTATCTGATAGTGTGGAGCGCTTTCGAAATGGGAGAATCCCAGCGTATAACAGAATCTCATCTGCATATGCATTTCCGATTCCTTTAACAAACCGCTGGTTCCTCAGGACGTTTTTAATCTGACCTCTACGATTTTTCAGTCGTTCTCTGAAAATTTCAAAAGTGAGAGAGGAATCAAGAGCGGAGGGTCCTCTACCCTCAAAATCAGCGACTCTGGAGTAGTCACCCTTGTTAACTAGATAGATCCGTCCCATTTTCTTTGCATCAGAATACCATAGGGTTAGGTCTTCAACCTCAAAAGAAACCATATCATGACTGGTGGGCTTTTTGTACTTAGAAATGACTCTAACCCGGCCAGTTAGCATGAGGTTTAGAACAAGGTCGTAATTAGATAGAGAGAATACCAGAAACTTCCCATCTGCAGTCACTGTATCAAAGGTCGCTCCTATTGATCGTTCTTCGAAATCGCTAATTGGCAATCCATGTACGACTATATGATTATGGACCACGGTCTTCTTGATGGTAGAGCCCGAAAGAAGAGCGGTTAGTCTTTCTGCAATGATTTGTAATTCTGGAAGTTCTGGCAAGGTCCTGTTTTCATATGTCTCTGAGGATAAGATAGTTTTCCATTAGTAAAACACAACGACCAAAAGGAGTTACAATCATAGAGGGAATAGTCGTACGTGGTGTGGTGACGTGAATCATCGTCAGAGAATCATTGCTGTAGTCGTATTGACTGTAGTGATCACCCTTTCAGTCGGATTCGTCACAGAATATGTTCGAGAGTTTATGACTTTCTCTTGGGCAATCGAAGAAAATGACGAATTTCTCTATGATATCTCAGTCAAAGGCAACACCACCACAGGTTCACTAACTCTACCTCCTCAATACTCCACGATGAATAATACACGCATATCAGTAGAGGTTGTTTCACTTCCCAATGTGACAATCATATTTGATGGTTATGACTTTGTTGAGAGCATAGTAGAATATCTGAAGACCAGTACGACGTTCTCAAACGGTTCCAATATTCCAGCTCAATACTATTCTGCGATTAATATACATGTTTCAATGGCTCTGTTACCAATTGGAGGGTGGCATCATCTTGATTCACTCTTCCCAAATGATGTTAGAAGACCATTCACGCAACACGAAACATATCTCTCATATGAAACGAGGGACCATTTCTACTTTGGTTATTCAATGAATGATACAGACCGATATGTAGAATGGCACAGTTATATTGACAAACTCTCCGGAGTCCCCCAAATCATTTCGTTCTTCAATTACTTCGAGAGTCCACCTTGGACATACTGGTATAATGTCACATTGACTATTGTGACATAGACAGATTCACCGTGTTGAATACAGTAATGATTATGTCGGACTTTCATTTATACATGAAAATTAAACTACGATACAAAGGAGAGGCCAAACATGCCCGAACCAATTACATACCACATTCAGAAAGGACGACTTGTGAAGATGAAGGACCCCGGTAGCTTTGGTCGGGGGGACTGCTATTTAGTGGATGCGGGTCCCAAGATCTATCTTTGGATTGGTCCTAGTTCCCAGGTTGATGAGAAATTCCTAACAGCTGCATCAGCAGTAATGAAGGACACAGCACGCGAAGGGAAGGCAGACATCGATAGAATAGATGGAGGGGATGAGCCAGCTGACTTCAAAGCACTCTTTGATGACTTCAGACTTACTGATGAAGACACGGAGGGTATCCTGAAG
>JBHLPA010000078.1:0-9136 GCA_048939935.1 Promethearchaeota archaeon
AGAATAAGTCTAACCAGAGATCAGTATTCTCATTTATCTGATAGAGATTCGGGTACTGCTGACCATCAAAATATTCTCCATTTTCTAGTGCTAATCTGGCTGCTCTAGAACCTGAGTGGGCGTTGTCTGTCACTGTATAGTTTGATGCAGGTTGGTCACCTAGATTCCAAGTCCATATTTCATCACCTACTTGCTGTTGGTCTTCATATCCCATATCGCACAATGCCGCTGTGATAAAGGACACATCATCAAATAGAATTGTGATACGAGCTCCAGGATCTCTTGAGTAAACCTGAACTTCGATATCATCGATGACAATAAGATCTGTCGTATTCACGGAGATTACATCATTCCATACACTTGTATCGAATATGTGCCACTGATTTGTCACATTGAATCCGGTCGCACGAAGGTCTTGTCCACCATAGAGTTGGTAAGGAACAGATTCACCGATGTAGAACAGACCATATGTGAGGTAGAAATATCCATCTTCAGAACCATTTGAGCAGGAAACTCTAAGGTATGCATAAGTATCGGTTGAAGGTGAAACTAGTTCATCTATTCTCCATTTGAAACTAAACTGATCCGGATTCAGAGAGGATGCTCGTATATTATTGTAGAGGTCAAATCGAGCATAGCTGATGTTTCCATTCGATGTTGCTGTTGCATTGAGACTGTACTCTCCCTCTTGTCGAGTTGTGGACTTGCTAATCAAGCCCTGGTCGGTATTCTGACTAGTCTGCCAAATGCCATTGGTTTCAAAATTACCATTTGAAGTGGACCCACCAATCCGAACTGTACCATTCACCAACCATATGTCATCAAAATAGGCTCTACAATAGGTAGTTGTGAAACTACGAAGCTGCATTTCAAATGTGTAAAATTGACCTGTGGGGTATGAACCAAACGCTTCGAAATAGTCCTCAGTCAAGTTCCTGTCAAAGACGTTCCATGACTGTAAAGGTCCAGAAATCTGGAAGTAACGATTGTATGAGCTATTTGTGAGGTGTGAGTCCTGGCTATTAAAATAATAATAAAGGTCTCTTTCTCCTATCGTATAGAATCGCACTATCATTCGTAAATAGTTGTTATCTATTGCGCTTGGCAATTCATCAATAAACCAATCAAATTTCAGAGTTAGATTAGTAGGATTATTCCATGATGCCCATCCATTTGTTCTTAATGCTGCCTCGGAGTAGTCCACGGGATTGTCAGCACGAGCTTGAATCACAAATGAACGTGAGCCTTCATTAACATACAATGGATTGGTATTGAAGTATGCATAATGCTCCTTTGTAAATTGGGAAGATATTTCCTCTGGACTTGTGTCATCATACCAATGTTCGAATCCAGGGTTTGGAAATCGATTGGTTTTCCATTCTACACGATTAGTGTCCGTTGATGCAGAAGTAAAGTTCTCTGTTTGACTTGCATTCACTACAGAGAACTGATAGGTTAGCGGCATAAACCATAAAAGGACACATAAAATTCCTAGAAGTTTTAGGTGGCTTTTCATATATTTTCG
Source organism: Promethearchaeota archaeon (assembly GCA_048939935.1). Taxonomy (GTDB): domain Archaea; phylum Asgardarchaeota; class Thorarchaeia; order Thorarchaeales; family Thorarchaeaceae; genus SMTZ1-45. The sequence goes on from JBHLPA010000078.1 coordinate 1,526, forward strand.
CTCCCAGTTAGGTTAAACACTTGCTATTCTGAATGCTTATTTCTTCTTTGCAGATGAATCCCAAATTCAGTAAGATTAATCTCGCTGAAATTACCTCAGCTCACATCATGAGGCAAACCGATGTTGGATGATTGGTTCTGGATAGGTGACTGGATTAGCTGTAGGTCGCACCTCATCCAGAATGCTTCGCATTTGCTGGCAATATTAACAACAAGAAACCTTCCTCACGTTTTTTTATGTCCTCCAAGCGAAAAGGCAAATACCATCACAAAGATAAGGCATGATGTCAAATATAAAAAAGCCCGAGGTAGCGGAAAGTGGCGGAGCATAAGGAAGAGGTCCTCCCAGTCATTCATCTGCGGATTCGTATTTCGCGACCACTTGAGGAAGTATGGGAAAAATTCTTGGATCCCATTATCATGCTTCAGTGGCTTGGAGATGAGATAAGTGCAGACGTTAGTGTTGGAGGTTCGATTCGGTTCCTCGGTCCGCATGCACCAACAACTCCTGAGCTGGCAAATTACTGGGATATCAAAGAAGTCAAGGAAAAGAAAGTTCTACTCCTCTCCTGGCGAATTATGGGTGTAGACACTCTACTAGTCATCAGGTTCAATCCAATTGGTCCAGGCACTATGATACAGGTGAATCATGGTGCAGTGCCTGTTTCAGCTCGCGCATATCATCTACCTGAACACTGGAATCTCTTGTTAGCCAACTTCAAAGCAGCGGTTGAATTGGGCGCTCCAGCAATCAAATTCGATTACTCAAATTACCATCCACTGCGTATCACGAGGTACGATCCCGTTGATGTACGTTTGAGTGTTGTATGCAAAACTCCCACTTCATTGCCTTTCGATGTATGGACCAATCCCGAAAAATTGAAACATTTCATCAGAGCGGATACCCCTGTGGTTGATAGGCAGTACGCGGGGATCTATACCTGGTGGGCAGAAGGAAAGGGTCCTGTAGTATTCAAGAAAATGATTCCGGACCAAGAATTGGAATTCTCCTGGGTGCACGGTAACGAACCTGAAACCCTTGTCAATGTCCGGTTTGAGGAAGTCAATAGTCACACGCTTGTTACACTCCATCATCATGGTTTCCAATCTCCCGAAGCAGTGGTAGGATATGATATTGGCTGGTCTGGTATTCTCGCAGAGCTAAAGCTTGTATGTGAACTTGGAGAGTCTGGAATCGAACGTATCAGCGATTGGGGTTAAATTCTCTGAAGCAGACATACCTTCATTTAGCATAATCTTCTGTCTTGATAAGAGGTCATATCTAGAAGAGGAGAAGGTTTGGGAAAAGCAACTGCCACATTGTAACAGCTGTAATCATCGGAATGAAGAAATTATCAGTCCATCCAATGCTCAGAATTTCAGCTGCAGTTGCACATAATCCTATGATTAAGATTTTAGGCAGTGACGCTAGAATGATTGTGTCTGGGGAGAACACTACAAGCGAAGTGATGATTGACAATGTTGTGAATATGAGAACCCCGACACTACCCTCGAATGATTTGTCGCGATATTTTCGTTTTACAATCTTGCCACCGAATGGTCTGCCAAATACTTCTCCTGCTGCATCTCCCCAAGAAACTGCAAGGATTGATGCAACAAAGATTTCAGGTCGGTGGAAGAATAGAATAAAAACGGCTCCAAATGAGACGAGCCCCATGAATCCTGAAGCAAATGTATTCAGTCGAGTTTCGCCATCACGACTTCCAGCTAACAGTAGCTCCCATATCAACTCACTCCTGTGAGCCCACGAATACATGAGTATCGTCAGGAAAATGCCAGCAGCGAAGGCTGGCCCACTTAAATTTGAATAAGCTACAAGAGTCATCCCAATGGTTGTTCCCATGGAAATATGCACCAATTTTCTGGGCTTCCAATTTGGCATACCCGAAGCTGCCATATAGTATGCCGCTGTGAGTACCACTGATGCAATCAACCCCGTTGCTATCGCCATGCCGATATCAAGCGGGGTAAGATCCCCAAATACAAGGTCTACCATATTCGACAATGTAGTTGGGGAACTGGGAGTATTTCATTATTGTTGTTTTATAGTTCAGTAACATCAAACCGATTTAGACGAGCTTTATCGTTACACTGGAAAGTTTATCTCCCTATCATAGACTCACAGCTTATGACAGAACCACCTGTGGCAAAGATTGTCCCGCATGAATATGAAATTCATGGTGTGAGAATTAATGATAATTACTACTGGCTTCGTAATAAGGGCAAAAACGAGGTAATCCAGTATCTGGAAACTGAGAACGAATATTCCAACGCAATAATGGCACACACCGAAGGTCTTCAAAAGAAGCTCTTCGAGGAGATGAAAAGTCGTATCAAAGAAACTGATGAAAGTGTCCCAATGAAAATTGGAGATTATTATTACTACTACAGAACTGAAGAAGGCAAGAACTACAACATCCATTGTCGGAAATTCAACTCCCTTGATGCTCCAGAAGAGATCATTTTAGATATCAATTCAATAGCAGAAGGGCAAAAATTCACAAGAGTTGCAGCCATCAGGATTAGTCCAGATCACACCATGATGGCATATTCGGTTGATTTCACTGGTGGAGAAACGTATGATATTCGGATTGTAAAACTAGAAACAGGTCAGGTTATAGATACAATCTCCAATGCCACTGGGTGGAGTGGACCTGAGTGGAATAATAGCAATTCAGGAATATTCTATTCTGAGCTCGATGACATCCATCGTCCTTACACTCTGACATATCATAAGCTGGGGACCAACCAATCAGAAGACAAACGTCTGTTTGAGGAAACTGACAAGTCCTACTCGGTGAAAATCTCTAAATCAAAGGATAAACACTATCTATTCTTAGATACAAGCTTTTCCACGGAAGAGACAACTGAGATTCATATCTTGAATTTGAATCAGGAAGAACTCGATTTGCAGCTGTTTTTCCCTCGAACAAAAGGTATTGAACTTTCAATTGATCATCATGGTAATTATTTCTACATTCTCACAAACAGTGAAGGAGCTATCAACTCCAAATTAATGAGAACTTCAGAAACGGACTTTTCAGTGTCAAGCTGGGAATTATTGATTGACCATGACCTGGATATTCGTCTTTCTAGTGTCATGGCTTTTCAGAACTACCTTGTAATTGCTAAGCGTGAAGGTGGTTATGAAAACTACATGATTTACAATGTCAAGACCGGAGAGAAACATGATATTGCCCAACCTGAAGATATCTATGGACTTGAGTCAGTCACAAATCCCGTATATGAAACAGATCTGTTCAGGTATAGATTCAGCTCGCTGACAACACCAGCTAGTATCTACGACTATAACATGCGAACAAGTGAACTGGAGTTGAAGAAAATCGATGAGATCAAAGGGCATGAGCCAGCAGATTATGTCACAGAACGACGCTATGCGAAGGTGAGAGATGGAACCCTGGTTCCAATTTCAATAGCTTATAGGAAAAATACGAAACTTGATGGAACTGCTCCAATGTATCTTACCGCATACGGATCTTATGGAATTCCAATAGATCCCGACTTTAGATCTATCAGACTGAGTCTCCTAGAGAGAGGTATAATTTTCGCGATAGCCCATGTTAGAGGCGGTGGTGAGTATGGGAAGCCTTGGTATTATGCTGGGAAGCTTGGCAAAAAGATGAACACATTCACCGATTTCATCGACTGCGCAGAGTATCTTATTGCTGAAAACTTCACATCATCAAACCGACTGTGTGCTGGAGGTGGGAGTGCTGGAGGTCTTCTAATGGGTGCAATCCTTAATCTTCGATCAGACCTATTCCATAGTGTCTATGCAGCAGTCCCTTTTGTCGATGTTATCACAACAATGCTCGATGATTCAATACCTCTCACTACTTTCGAATACAGAGAATGGGGTAATCCAAACATAGAGGAAGAATTTGAGTGGATGTATGAATACTCACCCTATGACAGAGTGGAAACCAAAGACTATCCAAATATCCTAATAACCGCTGGATATAATGACCCTAGAGTCCAGTATTGGGAACCTGCAAAATGGACCGCGAAGCTACGAGCAATGAAGACGGATGATAACATCCTCATTCTCAAGACAAAGATGGAGAGCGGTCATAGTGGTGCAAGTGGTCGATATGATTACATGAAGGAGTTTGCATTTGTCTACTCATTCATTCTAGACACACTAAAGGTGCCAACTTAGCAGTCAATCTATCTCTGACACCGAGGACAAAAGTACACCTGTCCTCCTCCATGTGCAATCTTCTCAATTGCTGCACCACACTGTGTGCAGTTCTTATCTTTCATATTTGGACCCATAACTGGAATATGACGACCGGGTTCACCATATAGGTTCAACCAGTTGTCTTTTCCACCAGAACAAATACGAGAATTGAGTATCTGCTTCATTGAGTCATAGATTGCATGTTTCTCGTCATCTGTTAAAGTAGACGTGTTTCTTTTGGGATGGATTCCTGCTTTGTAGATGATCTCTTGAAACGCCGCATTACTAAGTCCCACAACAATTGCAGTTTTACCAACAATAGCTGCTTTGATATTCTGGCCTTTCGTGTCAAGAAGATCAATGAACTTCTCTACTGTGAAATCATGCTCTCCAACAGGTGAAGGTATGTCTGAGAAATCACGCTTTATTACATAGAGATCCTTCACTTCTTGATCGGAAGCTGAATAGACTAATCCCATGCCTGTCTGCCTAATAGTCATATAGGATCCATCGGTGAACTCTGCCTTAAAGTGATGTTTCTTTGGAAGGGTTGCCTCTGTCGTATGAAAGACAATCTTCGCACCGTAGTCTGGACATAAAACGAGATTCATCTTCTTATTCATCTGAATTCGAATCACATTACCTCGTTGGTTGATTGATTTGACCTTGCACCCTACTAGTCTGTTATAGTCTTTCAATTTCTTATTCATGAATCCGATCTTCTGTAGTTTCTCGGAATCTTGAATGTCAATTGATTTGATCTTCTTCTCTAGTAGCGTGTCCATCATTTGCTCAGCCAGAATCTGAGCTTCTGGTAGCTCAACACTCACTCTTCTCCACTTCCCAAATATACTGCTATCTAATAAGCGTCGAAACTTAACAATTTACCTGATGTCAAAACCATGTCGTCTTAGCACTTCGATTAGAGGGTCACCTCTCTTGAAAACACTTCTGAACTTCCGTGAAATGTGCTCAGACCATGAATACGTGTCAAACCCGATTGTATCCTCTTTGTCAACCAAGGGAACCTTTGCGTTATTCTTGATGTAATAACCTTGCGAGATGTATCCCTCATCCATCTCCTTCATGCATTTCTTGATATCCTCATCAGTATGATTTCGATACTCATCCTCAAATGCAGCCATCTCAAGTGGAAATCTCGGACGGATCTCGGTGTCCTCAGCTGGGTCCGGATATCCAATGCTCATCCCAACTACTGGGAAGACTCGTTTTGGGACCTTGAACACCTCTGCGATTGAGTTCGCTTTCAAGGGAGTCATTCCATAAAGTACTGACCCTAGACCTAGTGATTCTGCAGCGATTGTCAGGTTCTCAATCACGAGTGTGACGTCCTGCATTCCTAACCAAATAGCCATCATATCATCATAGCCATACTTATACCCACGATGGGCCATTATCTTCTCAAGACGTACAAAATCAATGAAGAATATCATGTGGACTGGGGCTGTTGGATAAACACCAACTCCTGCCTCTTTCATCTTTTCGTGATTCCGTGTATAAATCACAGAACAGAGTTGAGCAGCGAATGGAGCTCTGAAACCAGCTCTCAATATTTGAGAAAGGATTTCATCATTAACAGGTTTATCTAGGTAGCGTCGAATTGAACGTCTATTATGAATGGTTTCTAGCACAATATTGTCAGTCATAATTGAGTGATACATAAACCAACACTTGAGGTTTCCTGATTATTGTGCGCGCTGATTAAAACAGCAGTTTCTGTTTTACATTAAGCTTGACTCTACAACCCTTTCCTTCTAACGATTCAATCCATTTCTTCGTACCTGCGGGGAATGATGAGAACTTGTTTTTAGTTATATTTAGCATCTTAAGAGCAGTGAGTTGAATAATGGAAGCTGGTAAAGAATTGAGATGGTTACTTTCCAGTCTCAGGTTCTCGAGACCAATCAACCTTCCAATGTTATCTGGTAAAGATGATAATTGATTGTCATGGAGCGAGAGTTCCTTCAGGTTTGCCAGATTACAGATAGAATCGGGGATTCTGCTCAACCTATTCTTGTGTGCTCCAAGACGAGTCAGACTGGACATATCCCCAATCGACTCTGGTATTGAATCGAGTTTGTTTATGAATATCGCTAGATCCCAGCAGTTCTTGAGACCCCCAATTGAATCAGGGAGTTTCTCTAACATCACATCCATGAGACCCAAACGCTTCAACATCTTCAGGTGTCCTATCGTTTCTGGTAATACTCTGGTGAAGTTCCTTGATAGGTCAAACCTCTCTAAGGTTTTCAATTGGCCAATGGAATCAGGTATGGCCCTGATCTTATTGTTAAAAACATCAAGGTCTAGAAGTCGCGGAAGCTCAAACACACATTCTGGGATGGTCAATAGTCTGTTATCTCGCAGATATAGCCGCTGTAGGTAATTCAAATCCGCCAGAGAGTCTGGCAATGTTGATAGATTCTTACCTCGCAAACTCAGAGCAACAATATGATCCTTCTCCTGCATGTAGCCGAAACTATACAGACCCGTTGTACCACTCTTGATGCTACGAAGTTTGGGTATACTCTCTCCAATCAAGCTCTCCAGATCCTTTAGTGTACGAGCTTCAGCTTTGAGAAGTGTAGTCTCCATTCAATATATTCTCCTAAGACACGGAAATACCAGATTCTTTATCCCCTTCTTCGATAGAAAAGGAGTACGTTCTAGGTAACATTGTATCTGAGGTGCCATAACCTTCCTACTTTCTTCTTCTCCAGAAGACGAGGACAACTCCGATGATAAGGACTGTGCCACCACTAACTATCACGAAGAGATTACTATTAGGTAGCGCTGAATTACTATCTACCAACTCTACTAAGATTTCGCCACTAGCTTGCCATGCATTGGCTATCTCAAAAAGGTGCCCTGCAATTTCATCAAGCTCGTCAGAGAACCCAGATATTGCCTCGTCTAGATTAAGTGAAGCTTCAAAACTATCCGCCATACCAAAGAAAGTGTTGTACAGAATAGTATCGCGTGATTTGATTGTGATTCCACTTGTTATGGATTCGTTACTACTGAGTGCTTCCATGTGTGGCAGCGCCTTTGATGCTTCATCGATGAAGTCTTGAAGATTGAATGATGGGAGTAGCTTTGGCAAGGAATCAAGGGAACCGCGATATGCCATGTATTGCATAGTCATCATTGTTTCCAGACTGTGACCCAGCATTCTGATTGCCGTTGGTTTATTTACTTCTAGGTAATAAGTGCAGTAATCACGAATTGCTTCCAGAGACATATCAAGACCCATCCCTCTATATGCATCTGCTCCTGTACTCAGGTAGAAAAAGTTCTCAAATCCCTCAAAGTAAGAGGATCGATTTCCTATCAACCTCTTCGATATGTATGATGCAAGTCGATCCTCAA
>JBHLPA010000079.1:0-9088 GCA_048939935.1 Promethearchaeota archaeon
GTATTCTTTCAGCGAGAGCTTCAATATCAGCTATCCGAAATAGCTGAATTATCTTTGACGCGATGATGAGTGCGTATCTTTTTGGTTTAATCTCAAAGTCCCTGATGTCCATTTGGTGATAGGTGAAATCAAGTCCCTCCTCATCAACCATTGTAGAGATCCCCTTCGACAGCTTTGATGTGTCAACACCCTCTACCTTCCGACCAAGCTTGGCAAAGAAGATTGCGTGGCGTCCCCGACCCATCCCTAGATCTAGAACCGGTCCTCTGGGGATTATGTCTAGGTATTCTACCAACTTTAGGTCGGGACCCTGTTTTCTATCCTCAACAGTTTCTTGATAGGCATCCAGCCAGAAAGTCTTCTTCTTAACCACTTCAGAGAACCCCACGCTTCACCAGAGTTCCCCCCTTTCGTATTTTACGCTCAAAGTAAGATTTATTTACTTAAGTAAAATTTATTATACTTGAGTAAAATCATTATATGAAGTGAGCTAATGGGTAAGAGAAATGCGGCAACACCAAAATCACAAAGACTCGAACGTGCTCGAAAACAACGCAGAAATGCCATAGTACGCATTGGAAGGGATTTCTTTGTCAGCAAGGGTTACGAGCAGACAATGGTTGATGAGATAGCTCATGAAGCAGGTTACACAAAGATGACTATCTACAACTATTTCGAGTCAAAGGAAGACCTATTCATTGCAGCAGTTACAATGGCATACAAGAATCTGTTCGAAACAATGGATAGTCATCTGAATCAAGCAGAAGTGAGTTATGAACTTCGATCAATGGGAGATGCCTACCTTGCATTCTTCAATGAGTATCCAGATGATGCAATCCTTTTCGAATCAGGACAGTTGAGTCTAGCAATCTCCAGGATCCTCAAGAAAGAGGAGGCCAATGAAGCTCTGACAGAGAGTGAGCAGGAATTTCGTCACTATATGGTTGCACTTGAGAAACTCATGACAGCTGTCATCACTGAAACTATGAAGATGTCTGGGGTTCAAGACAAGGTGGATCCATTCGCTGTGATTATGGTGCTCAGTACATTTGCCCAGACAATACGAGAGCTGATCTTGCGAGGCAAGAGGACTGACCGACCTGAGGAGAGAACGGAGGAGTATCTCTCTGTTTTCTTCAACATTATCGATCAGGGATTGAAACACTATGATGATTGAACTACAATAATAGGAAAGTGAAAGAAAATGAATAACACAGAAACAATTCAGCTCGAAAAGCAGGAAACGCAACAAACCAGTGTCGTCAGAAGAGTCCTCACAGCATTGGGATTATCCCTTGCTTGGGGATTTTTTGCAGCCTTGGCAATCGGTTGTCTTGCGGCAGCAATCTGGACAGCCATCCCAACAGCATTATTACCCTGGGGAGCGAGTACCATGAACCTTGTTGGGTATGTCTCTCATTGTCCCTATACTCCCATCAGTACCTTTGCTCTAAGTAGTACATCAATTGTTGGCTTCACACGCTCTTACAAGATGAGGACGGGTCGAACGATAGGGAAGGTTGTCTATACGGGAACAACAGGAGGGCTGTTGCTTGGTCTTCTTGGTGGAATAGATATTGTCATGTTCATTGGCATGGGAAGCGGAGTGGGTATTAGTATTGTTCTAGGATTCATTATCGGATTGTTCAAGCAGTAATATTGTGTAGGTGAAAGACATTGAAGCGAGCACTAATCATCTATCATTCTCTATTCGGAAATACTAAAGCTGTAGCAGAGAGTCTTGGCAAGGGATTGAGAGAAGAGGGAATTGAGGTGACCTGCGTTAGTATTACTGATTTGGAACTAGAAGAACCTTTGAACTACAATCTCATCGCAGTTGGAAGCCCCACTCACATGATCAGACCATCAAAAGAGATGAAAGAGTTTCTGAAGAAACTGAGAGCAATTGATCTCAAAGGGACATTCGGATTCAGCTTTGATACAAGAAATGAGTCCAGAATGAATAAGAGAGGTCTGTTCGTTCTCGAGAACAGTGCAGCTCGTACCATTGAAGGGGTCTTGAAGAAGATGAAGATGAGAATCATTAGACCCCGAGTTTCGGCTATTGTGTCTGGAAGAGAAGGTCCTCTAGATGAGGGAGCTGAAAAAACCTTCTTTCAGATTGGCAGAGAGATAGGACAACAACTGGCAGCGTGATTCAACATCAATGCTGCCCTCATTTTTCATTAAAATCTGAAATTGGAAGAGTTTATATTCGTTCGTGTCATGTAATACGTAATAGAATTACAAAATCTATTCGCGAGGAAAGAAATGATGAGCAGACCGGATTGTGTGAGAGTCGTGGCTGACGAGATTCTTAGAGGACAGATTCTAGCCTTGGGTGACCCTCTCTCTTATTCTGGGATTGTCATAGTCCCCATCGTCAGAGTCGATCAGCCAATCATCATCAGATGGAAAATCAGTAGAACAATCCTCACACAGTATATACACAAGGTCATTGTAGGAAGTCTCCCAAGGAACACCTGTGGTGTTTTTGTCTTGGACTCGTTAGGAGACATTGTGGCATTCAAGCTGCATATGGAGGTAAACAAATTCTGGGAGAAAATTAATTTCGTAGAGAAGCTCGTAATTGAGCATTACAAAGACTCGAGAAAACCGCTCAGTAAACAGAGTGCCACTACTCGAGCGATTGCCTTTCTTATGCGGCTCAAGTTTGAAGGGCCTAAGGGCATCATGATCTCAAAGTCAGACTATTTTGCTGTTTCAAGGACAGACTTGGCTGATAAGCTCCGTGGAAACAATGAACTTCTACAATCGACTGCTGCTGTGATCTATGCAGCAGGTCGGTAGACCAAACGCACCGGAGCATTCAAGTTGAATTGAAGAAAGACACATTCTCAATGTGTCCAGAAAGAACACCAGAGTTATTTGATTCATGGGCTTCTTCTTATGATTATTTCATTGAGATGGGAAAAGACAGCTTTCCGTTCCTTGGATATGATGCTGTCTTGAAACGAGTTGTTGAGATTGCAAGTCCTCAACCAGGTATGAAAATACTCGATGTTGGTATTGGAACCGGACTCCTTGCCCAGAGATTCTTGGAGTTTGACTGTGAGATTTGGGGAATTGACTATTCCTCAAGAATGCTTGAGGAAGCAAAGAAAAAAGTTCCAGATGCACATCTTTTACTAGTCGATATTAGATCTAAGTGGCCTTCTGAACTGAAAACTGGTTTTGAGAGGATAGTTTCTGCATATACGCTGCATCATCTCAGACTTGATTACAAGCTAGATACTATCAGGCGGATGGCAGAAGAACTACTTCGCGAGAGTGGGATAATCATAGTTGCAGACATCTCATTTCCCACAGTAAAGATTCGCAGACAAGCCAGAATAGAACTAGGAAGGGATTGGGACGATGATGAATATTATTGGGCTGCTGATGAAGTCGAAATTGAGGGGCTCTATATCGACTATGAGCAAGTCTCAAAGTATGGGGGAATTTATACTGTCACCTGGAGTAGCTGAATGCAGTCCATAAAGGTCGTCATAGACCTTCTCTCTTTTGAAAACCCCACTTTCCACTTCGCACCAGATCGGTCCAATCGAGAGGTGAAGATCAGATAGCCATGCAGGTCTCAGTTCTCTCGACGCCGGGTGCGTCATGAACCCGTTCAACTAGTTTCCGAAAACCAGCTTTTACGGGGATATCAGCGTAGGCAATTATGTCGTATGGACCAGTCACCATATGGACATGTTGCATATCTGGAATCTTTTCAATATCTTCAAGAGCAGCACTCGCAGTGCCGGCCTTGACTTGAATTAGTACAATGACAACGACCATAGTCGGAACCTCCTGAACGCGATATTGTGTATTGTCATCTCCCCTCAAAAGTATAGCTGAATGGGGACAGTGGGTGGGTAAGATGCGAATTTTCAGGATTGAAGGCGAGCATGGACAATGGCACTGAGTCGTTCTTTGAAACCCTCAGCATCATAATCGAGTTTCTTGCGCAACATCTTCCAAGTTGCAGCACAAGTGGGATAATCAACACTCAATAATTCATGAAGAATCTTATCGACTTGTTGGATGTTCTCCTTGGTCGGTTCAACATCAATATCGCGGAGTAATTCTTTTGCTCTAGAATTCTTGAAATAGCAGGTCATTAGGGGGACACCAGTCTATCAACGACTGTTTTTTGATGAGGACTTCTCTAATATAATCTCTATTACTATTCAAAAAAGGTATAGAATAAGTAGTGGGTGTGTTCTTTTATCAGTACCTAGAGAGGAATCATCCTGTCAGAAGCATCAGACGGATTACGGACAAGTGACAGGTGTCGTCGGATGTCTGACCTACGAGGTAGAAATTAATGAAGATTGCAAAGATCTACTGGGCGAATGCTCTGTTCTCAGATGCAGACAGGAAGTTCAATGAAGAGTGCGTCAAGAGAGTCCGAGCTGAGGGACACACAATCTTTCTCCCTCAGGAGGCATTCGCTGGAGATGCAGACCCAACAAATGAGGAGATATTCAGGATTGACACTCAAGAACTTCAGTCCGCCAATATCATAGTTGCGTGTCTTGACCAGTTCCCAATTGACAGTGGCGTTGCATGCGAGATTGGCGTAGCCTACGCGTCAGGCATTCCAGTCATAGGGCTGTATACAGATATCCGGAAGGATAGAAAGGGTCCTGGGAGGATGTACAAGAACCAGTATGTCCTTGGTGCTATCGAGATCAATGGTGAGATTGTTGATTCTATTGATGAGTTGATCAGGACCATCCCAAAGTATCTATGAAGACTCACAAAAGTCCAGAATGACTTGTGCGAGCTCTTCGCCCTTGTCCTCTTGGAGGAAATGTCCTGCGTTCTTTATAGTAACATGTTCACGGTCCCGTGCCCCTGGAATCATCTTCTGGAAGTATTTCTCGTTTCCGCTGGTGATTGGGTCCTTATCACTGAAAGCAGTGAGGAATGGCTTCCTCCACTTTGTCAAGACATTATCCCAGACCTTTCGATTCGCCGACAACTGGGAAGGAACTAGGTATGGCATGATTTTTGGTCCTGCTTTGTATGATGCATCCGGGAATGGAGCTTCGTAAGCTTTCACTACTTCAGAAGAGAGTTTGGTTACTGTTGCTGATTGAGCAATATCACCGATTGGAATCTCAGGGACTGATTGCGTGTATGCCACCCATGTCATAAGATTGGGATTCCTTCGGAACTCTTCTTCTGCGTTTCTGCGCAAACGTCTGATTCTTAACTTGAAGAGAGGGTATCCAATCCTTGCATTGAAACCCTTTGCAGATGGAAGGCCAGTGTTTGCAACAATTATCCTAGCAAATCTCTCAGGGTCTTCTCCAACAACACGGAGACCGATCAGCCCGCCCCAGTCCTGACAGAACATTGTGATGTTCTGGAGACTCAGTTGTCTTACGAACTCCAACATTATGTCAACGTGTCTTTGGTAGCTATGAGACTTCGTACTGAGCGGTTTGTCAGACTTACCAAAACCTATCAGGTCAGGAGCTATTGTGCGATAACCAGACTCGACAAGCGGGGGAATCATCTTCCTGTAGAGATAACTCCATGATGGTTCCCCATGCATCAGAAGTATTGGGTGTGTATCATTGGGTCCTTCATCAACATAATGTATCCTCAATCCATCGATCTCCATATAATTCGGAGAGAACAAAAATTCAGGAAGATTCTCAAAACGTGATTCTGGAGTCCGCAATAGTTGTTCGTTTGGCATGGTATTTACCAACACTAACACCTCGATATAACTTTGCAATCGCCTGTATTGAGTTCTAAAAAGGGTTATAATTTGAGCTTAAGCACATTATAATTCATTTTAATAATGCGATGAATTGTGTGCAGAATTACGAAATTCGTAGATTTGGATTTCAATGATGTGGTTTGAAGGTGAGAAGGTGTCTAACAAAATACTACAACTAGTAGCAGCTTCTCTTGTGATCATCATGATTTGTTCTGCTGTACCACAAACAGAATTTTCTGCTGGGAAAGCTGTTGTTGAAAGCGTTAATCAAAGGATCATGGCAACTGAGGTTTGGTCATGTAATTTTGATGATGGCAACATCTCTGATTGGGGCATCTACGCCATTGCGGGAGAATTTCCCTACGACAATCCTCCTGGTAATTTTACAGTAGAAGACGGTGCTTTGAGGGTCAATGGCACTGCAGGTGGCATGAGTATCGCAAATGTCAGCAGTTCTATAGCTTATGGGACATGGGTCTTCGATGTAGATGTTGTTGATACATATGATGATGAGATCGTGATTCCATTCCTTATGCTCCACTGGTCTCTTACTCACTGGGGTATTGATTGTTACTTCCTTCTAATTGTAACAGGAGAGTATAGCGGTATTTACCAACCAAGATTAAAGCCGGGTAAGACTTATGCAACAAATACTCCAAGAGGCAGAGCGGTTCAGTGGTTTGAGGAATATGAATATGATGATATTTTGGGTTGGAAGCACTTTATCATCACGAGAGAGGATGATGGCCAGTTCTACATCTACATGAATGGGACATTGGCTTGCGGGTTTAAGGACAATCAACACCAAACATGTAAGGAATTCGTCTTCGCATCGGGTCCAGGACCAGCCATCGATAATATCAAGGTATATGATGAGGTCATCTATGATGCAGCTCCACCTGAATGGAGTCCAGCACCAACAGATCAAGTAGTTGAACTAGGGCAGGATTTCAAATATGACATCAACGCGACTGACTTCTCTGGACTAGGTACATGGACTGTGAATGATACCACTAACTTTGCTATCGATTCAAATGGTGTGGTGACTAACGTATTAGACCTCACAGTTGGCACCTATGGACTAAATGTTTCAGTAAGTGACACGAGTGGATTCACGAGATCTGCAACATTCACAGTGACTGTTGAAGACTCAAGTCTTCCACCAATAGGGGCACTACCATATCTAGCAGTTGGTGGCGGAGCATTCCTCATAGTTCTTGTAGTTGTTCTAATCAGGAACCGTAGATGAGAATTACGTGACTCGAAAGTGTATAATACCCGGCTGTAGACACATCATTAGAAGGTGTGCCTAATGGAGCTGCTCTATCTGATACCAGGTAATGGGATGCCTGATGACGAGATTAAGCGACGTCAGGAGGTCACAAACTCACTGGCGAGAGAGGATACAAAAGTTACCGTAGAGGAGGTTGGTGAAGGTCCTCTATCTATCGAGTCAGAGATTGAGGCTTACATGTCAATTGGACCTATGTTAGAGTGGCTTTTCAAACGTCGAAAGGACATCAAGTATGATGCCATCATCATTGGATGTGCTGGAGACCCAGGGATAGGTGCGATTAGAGAACTGATGGATATTCCAGTCATTGGTCCTGCAGAGTCAGCATATCATATAGCTTGTATGGTGGCGGACCGATTCAGTGTGATATCTCCCAAGCAGGCGGGGGGGACTAATGCTGCGGACGACCTAGTTGCGCGAACAAGAGAGATGGGGCTTGACAGTCGACTGGCATCGGTTGAGTTTGTCGATATGCCAATCACGGAGATGTGGAGTGATAATCCAACTTCAATAATCAAGCAGACCAAGACCGCCATTAACAAGGCAAAAAAGAAAGGAGCAGGAGCAGTAGTCCTTGGTTGTATGTCTATGGCATTCCGGACAGCCAAGACTAAGTGGGATGTGGGTATTCCAGTAATCAATCCACTTTCTGCATCAATAAAGATAGCAGAGAGCTTCGTGGACATGGGCATGCTTCAGAGTCGCGTGACTTACCCAGCTGCTGACTTCAAGAAGCTAATTGGGACTGTATTCAAAGAATAGAAAGAGGAGAGAAAAATGGGAAGAGGAAAGAAGTATTCGGGCTACAAAGCCTATGATTATCTAGAACCTGGAATTGACTACAAAGTATTCAAGTTCAGAGACCCGACACCGAAGGACTGGGCGTATGTAGTCCCCCTCTCAAAAGCGGAGGAGGAAAGGGTTGAGGAGTTCTATGAGAAGAACATCATAATTGACCTCCATGAACATCCTGTTCTCTATACCAAGAAGCAGAGAGAATCCCTGGAACTCAATAGGGAAGGTCGGGACTTCATGGCATATGAAGCGTTGAGCAGGTCAGGACTAGACTGTGTCTTTGACAACATGATGGATGGTTCTGCCAACACTACATCGAAGCATGGGTGGAAGTGGACAGACACAATTCATGATATTGGACAGAGACTATGCGACATTGCTCACCAGGACTTTGTAATCCATTGTATGTCTGTGAAGGACATCCATTATGCCTTTGAAACTGGTAGGTTGGCATGGGTAGCTGCACTCGAATCCTCCACCTGTATTGAGAATGAAGTGGATCGTGTCGATGTCCTCTATGGTCTTGGAATCCGTCAGATGGGTCTAGTCTATAGTGAGTCAAACACGCTTGGGACAGGACTCGATGAGATGCGGGACGGGGGACTCACCGACTTTGGCTATGACTGTGTCATCAGGATGAACAAACTGGGCATGCTTGTGGATGTCAGCCACGTGAGTGATCAGACCGCGAGGGATGCTATAGAGGCAAGTAAGAAACCAATAATCATCTCCCATGCTGGATCCAAGACAATTCACCCAATCAAACGAATGGTGCCTGATGATGTCCTTCAAGCACTCGCGGAGATTGATGGCATCATAGGAATTGAGGCCGCCCCAGGATATACAGCCACAAAGGACAATCCAGTCCCCTCAATTGACACGTACATGGCTCATATGGAATACTGTATAGAACTGATGGGAATTGACCATATTGGATGTGGACCAGACACTCTGTATGGAGATCATGTAGGGCTCTACAAACTTTACGATGAACGAATGACCAAGGATGGGATGGGACATTATCCTCGTCCTCGCCAGGAAGAAGACCTCACAGTTACTGAACTACCAACTCATGTGAAGGGTCTTGAGAATCCAACCGAGGCTGTTCATAATGTCATTCGTTGGTTGGTCAAGAATGGCTACTCTGATGATGAGATTGCTAAAATTGCCGGAAAGAATGCATTAAGAGTGCTAGAAAAAGTCTGGTGATTGAACTAGCGTGTCTGACGCAACTATCCAAGATGATGTGGAGGCCT
>JBHLPA010000080.1:0-8864 GCA_048939935.1 Promethearchaeota archaeon
GGTGGACCATCAAAGCAATGCATTAATACATCTCCAGAGAAATCCGTCTCTAAGATATCAGTAGCCTCAGCTTCAGCCTTTCTTGAATGAATAACTATAGGAAGTCCAAGGTCTAAAGCGAGATTGATGAACATGTGGAATAGCGGCTCCTGGTTCTTTCGCCCTTGAGCGTCTTTTATCCAGTGATAATCCAATCCTACTTCACCAACAGCCACAATTTCCGTTGAGTACTTCTGAGTAAGAGCCACAATCTTTTCAGCCTCATCCTTGGTGAGCTGTGAAACACTACAACCTGCTGAATGATGAATGAATCCATGATATTTCTTCACAAGACCGAGTGTTCTGCGAAATGAAGCTGTTCCAATTGAACTAGTGACCATCCCCACAAGACCAGCGTCTTTTGCTCTTTGAATTACTTGTTCACGATCATTCTTGAAATGTCTCATGTCAATATGAGTATGTGAATCAAATAGTTCCATTTCTGAGAGCTCCGACTTCGTATTCAAACGTACCTTCTTTAATTATCGATTGATATGGTCCTCATATAAGAACCACAATGTCAGACAATATCAATGAGTGACTCAGAGATAGGACAATGCAGATTGTCGCATTTAATGATTTAATCTTCGCTCGAATCGTTTGAACTCTCTTTAATGGCTTCTTTTACATATGAGCCAAAGTCAGAAGTTTCTCCATCACGCTGTACACGGATTTTTGGACCTTCACCTTTCACTTGGCGTTCAACATATCGAATATCCAATTGTGTGATTATTTGTCTAAGGTTTCTGTAAACAATTAGATAGAGAATAATGTCTTCAACCCTTTTGCCAATATGAGGCTCATTCTTCTTAAGATTTGAAAGGTAAACCTGAGCTTCAGGCGCAAGGAATCTCTGAAGAAGCTTACTTCGTTCAATATCAGATTGCTCCTTCTTTTCTTTCTGCTCTTGGAGTTTCTTTTCACGGGCGACTAGCTCAGCCATCTTCTTTCGTCGTATCATAGCGAGCTCTGAATCATCATCATTCAGTGTAGATTCCTCGGGTTCAGCCCATTTTGATTACAGTTAAAGATAACGATACAGCGAGGGTTGGTTTTTTAACACTCATGTGCATCTGAAAAATAGACAAGTTGGACGTGAAAAGTGCTTGGCAACTGAAAGTATGTGCAGATGGCTTGGAATGACAGATGATGAAAAGCCGTATTGCAGACTTAGGGGAGAAAAACTCCCTCAGTCAGAGGTTACAGCCAAGTGTAAAAAGCCAGATTTGGCCACAATTTGTATTGATGCATATAGTAGTCTAGCAAGAGGGACGGACGCTCTTGATTCAAACAGCACAGATGCATTTCCATGGTTAGTAGAATCTGCGACTCAATTTGAAAATCTTGGTGAAACAGACAATGCAATTCTAGCGTATATTAAAGCGATTGAATTTGCGAACAAAAATGACCTCATTGAGAAGGCGTATGACCTATTTCGATCTGCACGAACTGTGTACGAAGATGGAATAGCGGACAAAAATCCTACTCTTAACAACCTTCAGATTAAACAAGATTTGATTATAGTAGGTCAAACATTAATTGAGCAAATTGAGAGTCTGACTAAAATCACTCCGAAAACAGAATTACAAACCGAGATTAAAGCAGCTGTTCTTGGGGGTGTCACTCTCAAGAAAGCGGATCAAAGGGATGGGCCGAAGGACTTAATCATAAGTCATGGTCGTTCGTTATACACAAAGAAAGCGCAAGAGTACAAAGATGGTGCAGAATCATACATCAAATCAGGCATGGTCAAGAATGCCGTTACACTTGCATGTATGGGAGCTCTTGCGGATCTCATGTTGGGCAAGCCCAAAGAAGGCATGGCCTATCTAACCAAAATCGCCGCAGAATCGGGAGAGAGTCAGACATTCAACGAACATCTTTGTTTCAAGTGGACAAAATTAATTTTCAAGGTAATGATTGATCGAGATGAGGATTTGATGATCACTGCCAACAAGCTCTTTTTAGAGATTCCCTGGTCATTCAAGGACGATAGGGAGTTTGCTAGGAGAGTAATGGAATCAGTTGAAAGAAGAATCAGCGCGTGATTCGCAATCGAGCAATAAAGAACCCACTTGAATCATGTCTGTGTGGAAATAGTCTCCTAACCATATTCGAGCAATCAAAATAGGCATAGCCCGAGCTCCCGTAATCCAGAGCAGGAACGAGTTCTACATTGTGTCTTTGTAATGCAGAATCAATCTGAGACTCGCCTTCATGTGGAAGCAGTGAACAGGTGGAATATATGATTTCAGTCCCGGGTTTCTCGGCATATGCGGAGAGTATTGCATTCAGAATCTTGTTTTGCACAGTCATAAGTGCAAAGAGAGTTTCTTTATTTAATCGCCATTTAAATGAAGGATAGGTTTGTAGGATACCTGTAGAGCTACATGGCGCATCAATCAAGATCTTATCAGCATCTTCAATCACATGTTTAGTTGCATCAGCTTGAATCCACTCAATCTGGTATGCATTGAGTTTTTTTGACCATTCTTGTGCACTCTTCACACGTTCTTCATAGATATCTGTAGCAACAATCTCTCCGGATCCTTGCATCCGTTCTGCTATTAATTGAGTCTTCATCCCTGGGGCTGCACAAGCATCCCAAATCTTCTCGCCTGGTTTCGGATTGAGGGCATTAACTGCAAGGACACTGGCTTTGTCTTGAATGAGTACTCGTCCTTCTTTGAACAGCTCAGAAGAAATTACAGTTTCAATTCCATGGACGACTCTGGAAATTTCAGGGACATCTGGATCTCTTTGGAGATCGATATTTCCTAGTGCTTCAAAAACTAACTCCGAGTCAGGATACAACTTGTTGGAACGAACATAGTAAGTACGATTCTGGTTGTTTGTATTCAATAATCGTATTGTATCATCACGATTCAGGTTTTTGAGAAGTGTCGTAACCAAGAAGGTAGGATGTGAGTATTTCAGACTTAGCTGATTAGCCAAAGGCATATCCTTGATTGATTCATCCAGATTGAAGTTGACCGCGTAGTTGAATTTATCATAAAATTGATGCTTAATCTCCGGAAAGTATGACGATATTACAGATATGTCAGTTTCGAGCCACCTGAGTTCAAATAATGCTAGTCTAAGGATATTACGCTCTCTACTACTTAGGTTCTGGAGGAGTTTCTTTGAGAGTGACCTTGAAAGTATGAAATCGATTGTATTTCTATATCTAACAACTGAAAGCGCCAGTACTTGGGTTAATACTCGAGGTTCATATGAATCAACTGAGGTTGTCTGCATCTCACGGAGTAAGGTCTTCATTGAAGTTGTTGACGTTTCAAATCCAACTAGTGCTTTAATAGCCTCCTCCCTAGGGGCATAATCCTGATTCATATCAAATAACCCTGAATTTGGTTCCTGTTCAATCTTGTCGTTCACCCTTTAATCGGAGGCATTACGTTAGCATAGCCATCCATTACGGAAACTTCATCCTGATTGAACACGTCAAAGCTAAGCCGGCACAAGTTATTCTCAGGCACTTTTTCGGTCACCTCAACTACAGCTCTGATTTTATCACCAGGATAAACTGGAGCTTTGAAGTTCACCTTCATATTGAAGGCGAGCGTTCCCAATCCAGGAAGTTGTGTCCCAATAACACGAGCGACTAATGCACCACCAATCGGCCCATGAGCAATTCGTCTGCCAAACATAGTCGTTGCAGCGTATTCATCATCCATGTGAAGAGCGTTATAATCTCCAGACATCTGAGCGTATAGATCAATATGCTCATCAGTCACAATCATGGTGGATTCGGCCTTCTCTCCAACCTCTAATTCATCAAGACTCTTACCAAGTTCAAATTTTGAAGAAACAGGAGGTTTCTCAGCTTCAACTGATTTCTCCTGAGGTTTGGTTACACCCTTCAGAATCTCTGGAGTGAATTTGAACATTCGGGCAAACTTCATCAAGAGTTCCATATCATCAGTGTCGATGACGACCTTCTCTGTCATCATTGCCTGCAATGCATCGAGTTTCCCAAGAAGAATATCCCTCCAGGTTGCAGAGTTAGTTTTTACTGTCATTTTTGGATTCTCGGTGTCACCTTTCTCGATAGAACACTTTTGATTCTGAATCTTTAGTAGCCAAGGATCAGTATCATCGAATGAGAATTGAATGGCTGCGGATACACCTTCTGCACGATCAGCTCGAAATCCATTAGGGATACTTGTCATCATCAGATCAAAATCCAGGTCATCCATTTCTACTGAAACTGGAGCTGTTGACTCCCGCCTGCTCTCTATGTAGACTTCTCTTTGTATTAGGAATCTTAGAATCTCTGATGTTCCACCACCTATTGTTCCCAGTCGGGCATCTCTATAGAATTTCTCAAGTGGGTAGTAGTCTTTGATGTATCCTACTCCACCGCAGATTTGGATTGCCTTGTCACAACATTCCAATGACACCTCAGAAGCATAGAGTTTTGCGATGGTTGCTTCCTTTGTACAAGGTAAGTCATTCTGAATCATCCTCGCCGCGGAGATAAGGAGGAGTCTCGCAGCACGCATTTTCACAGCCATATCAGCAATCTTGAAAGAAACTCCTTCAAACCTCGAGATTGGTTGGCCAAACTGCTCACGTTCCTGTGAATATTCGACTGCTATTTTAAACGGAGTCCTCATGCAACCTAGAGCCTCAGCAGCAATTCCAACTCTCTCTGAATCAAGTTCGTTCATCAGAATCAAAAAACCCTGATTCTGTTTTCCAAGTAGATTCTCCTTAGGAACCTTCAAGTTGTTGAGACTGAAGTGAGTGACGTGGACACCATCTCGACCCATCAGGTTAAAATCCTTCTCAACTTTGAAACCATCCCAAGATGTTTCGATGATGAATGCAGACATTCCACTTTTACTGTCAACATTGGGGTCGGTTATAGCAAAGACAACAATCTGGTCTGCAATACTCCCATTTGTGATGTACCTCTTCTCACCATTTAGAACCCAACAGTCTTCCTTCTCATCCCATTTCGCAGTTGTGACCATTCCAGCTGTGTCGCTACCCACTTTTGGTTCTGTTATAGCTAGTGCTCCAATCTTCTCCCCTTTTGCTAGTGGGACTAGATATTTTTCTTTTTGCTCCTCTGTTCCATATCTCAGGATCGGAATGGCTGAGAGTGTACAGCTTGCTCCAAACATCATTGTTGCAGAGGGGCAAACAGCAGAGATTTCTTCCCCTGCAATAAGCTGATACATGAAGGGTTTATCAGACCCACCATATTTCGTAGGGATAAGGAGCCCCGAAAGACCAAACTCACCAAGTTTCTTGAAATAGCTGCGATAATTAAAATCAGGAGTTGTGATTGTATCTACAAGTGGCTTGATTTCTTTATCGACCCACTCCCGAACCTTAGATCGAAATTCCAGTTCATCTTTAGTGTATAGTAGAGTTTCGTCGTTCATCTGAGTCATATATCAGCACCTTGATTCAGACTTCGTTGATTAGACGACCGCTCCCAGTTTAGAAGCTCTTAAATCTCCTCTTATAGCCGACCATTCATAATTGGCTAAACAAAATTTAGGAGAGCTGTATTTCATATGCGTTTCTTTGGTCATCTCATTAAGAGTGAGCAGTCAAAACCTGTCGAGGGGAAGACTGGTGTCTTTCCAAACATGAACAAGGCCATTGGAGATCCTCGAATCCTCTATGCGAGGGCCCTCAAAGAACAGGGATCTTTTAGCAGGTTTATGGCGCGTTACTTTTCAGGTCAACTACCAGATAAAGTTCCAGAGATCAGACTGCTTAAGGATTACATCAGAGCCCATGGCTATCCACAAGCTTCCAAAGATGAGATTCAGGAAATCCTCTTTGCAGAGTACGCTATTGGGGGTGCCAAAGAAGTTGCAATTGCCTGTGAAGAGGCGCATTCAATTCGTCATCTCATGCACAAAGAATATCATGAGAAAGGGAAGGGTCTTACTCTCAAAGAACGCGCGGAGGGATTGGTAAAAGTTGGTGAAATATTGTGGAAACACTTCGATGAGTTCAAGGAAATTGGAATAGCTGAAGGAACTCCTGTCAAGTTGTTTGACTGGCAGACAGAAGGTGTCTTCAAAACATTATACAAAGAACACATAGAATTCGCCTCTTCCAAAATCGAATCGAAAGAGATTCCGTGTTCAAAGGAGGGAGAGCGGACATTCCTTAGTCGTTATCCATTTGGAGCAGTTGGAATCTTCCCGCCATACAACGCAGCAATTGGGCTAGGAGGGATGGCGATTATCTCCAGCTTTTGGGCTGGTAATGCGACTGTAACCAGAACCCCATCTAAAATGCCACTAACAAATATGGAACTAGCATATGTTTTGACTGAAGCAATGATTGAATTGGACTTCCCGGCGAGTGCATTTCAGTCAGTCATTGGACCCGCACGAAGTATTGCTCGATATATGGTGAATGAGTCTCCATTAAACGCAATGGTGTACTATGGAGATTCTGATATTGGTCTTGAATTGATGTCTCAAGCTGTAAAGAAAGGACTCCATTTTATCCCAGAGTTGGCTGGGAGCGGCGCCAGTCTTGTTTGGAAGGATGTGGACATCAACAAAGTAGCAGATTACGTGAACAATGCTCGGTTCTTTGGTTCTGGACAAATCTGTCTGGCCGCAAAACGACTTTTCCTCCATGAGGCGATTTATGATGACTTCATTGATGCTCTTGTAGAGAAGAGTAGTAGACTCAATG
Source organism: Promethearchaeota archaeon (assembly GCA_048939935.1). GTDB lineage: Archaea > Asgardarchaeota > Thorarchaeia > Thorarchaeales > Thorarchaeaceae > SMTZ1-45. Next base: position 6,736 of record JBHLPA010000080.1, read on the forward strand.
TGGGACTTCCTGAAGACCCGAATACTGATTTACCAATAGTTGGGACACGAGCGCTTTATCAAAATATAGACATGATTCGAGAATCTGTAAGTAAAGGTGCAAAGATTGAAGCTGGAGGGTATCGCTTAAACGCATATGGAGAACGTGACGAAGCAGGTCTATTCTACAAACCAACAATACTCACTAATGTTCCATTGGATTGCAAAATGTGGTATCACGAAACCTTTGGTCCGGTTCTTCCAGTTATGAAAATCAAATCATTTGAACAGGCAATCAATCAGGCAAATAACTCACCCTACGGCTTACGAACTTCTGTCTATAGTGAAGACCCTGAAATATGGCAAAGGTTCTTTGATGAGATAGAAGCCCCTGGTGTTGCAGTAAATACAGACCATCTACATTTTGATGATTATTACCCACATCTTGGTGGTCTCAAGACAAGTGGTCTCTTTGGTGGTAAGTACTTCTACGAAGTTCTTACATATCTAAAGTACATGCATCGTCCATCATAAAAGACGTTCATACATCTGAACCAGCATACCTTCTGATTGTTCATATGGTTCCCCCCAAGGACGAAAACCATACTTCTTCATGAGCTTCTCACCAACATCATGACCAACTAAGATATTACAATAGTTGCGTTTGCATCCATGAGCTCGACCATACTCTGCAAACTGAATATACATGGCAGAAGCAAGACCTGTCGTCCGACATTCTAGACGAACAGTTTGATGCTCGCCATAGAGACCCTTGTCAGTGATCTTAGCTTTATAGAGTCCAACTATCCGATTCTCAAGCCGACTTCCAAAATAGTGATAGCCATTTCTCATATCATCAATGATTTGCTCAGGAGAGTACATCCTATGTTCTCGCCAATGTTCAGGATACTCCTTCGCTAAAGGCCACACATGTCTGAAGAGCTCTGAAATTTCCTCAGCATCTTCCTCACCAAACTCAATGATACGAATCTCTTCAGCAGGAAACTCTTCCATATTTATTCATTCTAAGCTGATGATTCTTAGGCTATAACTGCTAGGTTTACCACTATTTCGCTTTCCACGCAGCCCAATCATATGCTTCTTGATTGGGAGTACACCCACCGCACTTATGACAACCAGCAACAGTATGATCTGGATTCAAGTCATTGTCATAAAGGATGGATCCAATCCTTTTATAGAATTCAACTGTTGAATCAAGATTACCAACGTAAGTCGGAATATAGTCCTCGAGTTGACTCCCTGAGGATGGTCGGACAGGGGTGACTACAGGAAGTACACCAACATCTGCCAACTCTTTTACTAATGCTAGCGTCTGCTTCAAGTCTTCTCCAAGCCCATAAAGGAGAAAGGTGCTGACATTTCCCCTATCAAAGTAATCCAGAGCATGCTGCCAGCTTCTTCGATAGAGGTCAAGAGGACCATACTCAAACTTACCTGGACACATCTCTTCCCTCACTGACTCATCAGCGCTTTCAATGTGCATACCAACTGCATTCGCACCAGCATTGGCTACATCACGAATCATATCTTTCTCTACAAGAGGTTCAAACTGAATTCCAACTGGAATATTACTGACTTCACGAATAGCCTCAATTATACGAATCAAGGTTTTCAGTCCCTCATCAGGAGTTTCAGGAGTCCCTGTTGTCAATAGAACAGTTTCAACAACACCTTCACGTTCAGCTGCTAGAAGGACCTCAACTAGTTGTTCGGGAGTCTTTTCTAGAATGGTGTTACCAGAAACGAGTGAGGTAGGGATTGTACAAAACTTGCATTGTGTCCCAAAAGTCCAATATCTGCAAGCTTGATAGACTGTCGTGGCTAATGTGTGCGTCCCATGCAATAGAGCGAGTTGATTGTATGGTATTCCCTCTTCAGTTGTCAAGTCATAGAACTTGGGACGTGGGACACTTCTCAGTTCGACCTCGCCATCGTAGAGCCATATCTCTGGATCATCCGTCTGTTCAAGTATTGCAGAGTTATACCTTTCTGCAATCGTTTTTTCTCTGATAGGAACTCCACAAGGTCTACCATTTGGAAGAATGAAATATTTGGCACCTACTGGTCCAGCGCCGCCCTTTCTAATGTTCAATTCGTCTTCTGGAAACTTAGCACCTTCGGTCAAGAGGC
>JBHLPA010000081.1:0-8845 GCA_048939935.1 Promethearchaeota archaeon
ATCTTGAAATGAGTTATCAGCAGCCATAATTACACTACCGCCTCTCAGATCAGCTTGGACACTAGTGTCCTCAGTGGCAGTAATACCAATGGTTAACATAATCACCAATGATACTGCAACAACAAGGCCGATTCCGAGAGCCAATTTCTTCATTGTCATTGTTTCTATTCTATCTCCTCAAAATATACGATTCTCGAATTCTGTTGTCATTGTTTCCAAGGTTCTGATCTCGTTGGGTGTGAGTGGGGTGAGTCGTTGAATAATCAGCAAAGAACTCAATAACCTCGTATTAGTATTACATATTACAAAATATAAATGTATTGTTTTTGTATTGTGTTACATAATTCATGTATTTTGGAATACAGTCTGGTGAAAAATCGGTCCCAAATCGCCCAGTCTACAATATAATACACTTCCACATTTGTAGACAATCTCAAAAACTGACCAGTCAATAAATCAGTACAGGAAATCAGCTAATTCATCGACAGATAATCTCAATCATGACTCGGGATCCACATTATCACTTTTGTATGCTTTAGTAATACGAATTTCCTTGATGGCCTTATTGAAACTCGTCATACTACTCGATGTCCTCCGGAAGATGTATGACGAAGCTGCACTCATCATCACCCTTGAGTACTGACTTCACCATCTCATACTCAAGAGGCTGATTGAGCGCTGCTTCCCAAGGCATTTTGGTGAATCCTCCACTACAGTGACAGAAGTCAGACGATACATCCACCTGATCATCAAGGATTGACTCACGAGCCCAGGCACAGTGGCATGCATAATACCGCTTCATTTTTGCATCTTTTGCATCGAGAAACTCCTGAACCATGTATGGAATCTTAGTATGATAGATGGTGTTCCCTCTTCTCTCACCACTCAGGACATCCGGGCGGCACTTCACGAATTCAACAACATCATCGGTGATGTATTGATTGTAGAACAATGTGCCCTCATCTCGATGCTTCTCAAGCTCTGCTATTGCAGCAACACGTTTCTGTCTGAGATATTCATCAATATTTCCAGCCTTCAGGTACTTCTCACGTTCCCCCTTTCTAAAATCACGGGGAAGTCCATGTGCGACATCCGCTAAGACTCTTTTACACTCCTCAGGGTCCAATATTTTCTCCATCTTTTCTATTATCTCTCGAGTCACGCCTATTTTCTCAGTGTCTGGGATACCCAAAGGTGGAAGCTTCTCCTTTGGTAGAATCTCATCTCGCTTTTCTTCGCCAACATGTTCACCCAGTCTTTCATGGAGAACGTTCATCACTTCCCCACCATCGAAAATAGCTAGAACTGGTAAATACAGGTCCATATTCTGGATGAAGTAAGCATATCGAGATAGTGCTGCATAGTTGAGATATGTGTTCAGTCCCTCCTCAATCAGGATCTTTGAGAACTTGGTGAACTCCTCCTCTGACACGGTTTCAAGAGTCTTGTCAAACCTCTTGAGAAACTCCTCGAACCTTTCGACCATTTTGGTGTTTGCAACAATCTCCTCTTCAGGAATAGGTTGTTCCCTGTCTGTCAGATACCTACGAAATCCATCTTTGTCCATCTTTCCCACACTCACACAACCTTTCCATCAGTCGTATTTCAAACAAAGGATGAAAGCAAGAATCTCGGTGTTAAGATGTTCACTCGGTAACTCCGAGCGCCTTTGGCGCCATGACTCAGTATTACGCTATTAATACAGGTGCTTAACTAGGCTGAACAATACAAAATCTTGGTGTATTCAAGTAATGAAAGCATTAGAAGCCAAGATTAAGAACGCTCTTGAGAACAAAGGTATCAGGTGTCAGTCAGTCTATCGGATGCCCGATCCCGATGACACTCGAGTGCTCATCGCTTTCAATTCAAAAGATAGTGGAAGACTCTCAATAAGGAAGATTGAGAACGCCCTCGCATCTCTGAACGTTGGTGAGTTCAAGGTACCACGGGATTTTCAACGTCTGAGTTCAGCGTTCCTGCATCTTGAGGTTACCCTAGGGGCCAGAACAGAAAAACAAGTTCTTCCTGCATCCATGTAGAAATAGTTGTCCTGCCGTGTTTCTTATCAGGAATTGTAGCATAGGTTAGACCATGGATCTTGATTTAACTGACCGGACATTTCTTGTGACCGCAGCCTCCCGAGGTCTTGGCTTCAGTGTGGCTAAATCACTTGCAGACGAAGGATCTAAAGTGATTATCTGCGGTCGTAATGAAGAATCACTAAAGAAAGCTGTCTTAGAACTTGGAGAACAGACACAATTCTTTGTTGCCGATGTGTCGAAACAGGATGATATCAAATATCTAGTTGAGAACATCGCGTCACAAACGTCACATTTAGATGGTTTATTCGTCAATGCTGGTGGTCCACCCCCTGGTACTTTCTCAGATCTCTCAGATGATGATTGGAGAAAAGCCTTTGACCTCACATTGATGAGCGCAGTGTGGTTGACACGTGAAACAATCCCTCTCCTCAAGAATTCAGATTCTCCCTCAATCCTCTACAGCACATCAATATCAGTGAAACAACCAATTGACAACCTCATACTTTCCAACGCAATTCGTCCTGCAGTGATTGGTATGATGCGCACACTTGCATCAGAACTTACATCCGATCATATACGTGTGAATGCAGTCTGCCCTGGCTATATCTACACTGAACGAGTGGAAGAACTCATGTCTACCTCCGAAACAGCTATGAAGACTATCAATGAGAGCATTCCTTTAGGCAGAATGGGAAGACCGGAAGAGTTTGGACCGATCTGTGCGTTCCTTCTCAGTCCAATTTCAAGCTATATACATGGAGCGCTCTTACTCATAGACGGGGGTCTCTATCAAGGAATGATGTAGTCAGTCTTCAAAGCTGGAGGTCTGTAGGGTCTATCCCTCCACTTCTCACAAGTGCCACTTTTGCATAATAACAAACCTGTTCATCGTCATGCTCCATGAGCTCTCTCAATGCTGGAACTGCTGGTGGATATGGAGAAACTCCGACAGCCCACGCTGCCGTTCGGAGCACATCGACATCCTCTGAACCCAAAAGCTCTGTGATTGCTCTGAGTATGATCTCTGACTTTCTCTCCACAACCAGACGAATCATACGAACCTGTTCGCTTGGCGGGACTTGAGTCATCACAACTGCTAAGCCTTGCAATGCTTTAGTGTCATCCATGTCCCTGAGACCACGTATCGCCCAGTCTCTCACCTTTTCAGACTCATCCTCAAGTGCCGCAAGAAGACAGTTGATTGATTCAGGAGCACTCATACTGCTTAGTGCCCAGGCTCCAGACTCCCTCATTTCCATGTTGGCATCTCCTAGGAGAGCACAGAGAGTCCCTAAGGTTTCATCATCTGCCACTTTTGTGAGTGCAAAGACAGCCTCTTTCCTGATGTTCACATCCTCCTGGTTATTCCGTGCAAGTTGTCTCAAAACTCGTCCATAACTCGCGGGATCTGTGCTTCCCAGTATATGGACTATCCATTTTCTTACCTCGAATTCTTCCTTTGAATCTACAAGGATATCCTCAAGCTGAGGATTGAGTGAGTCTATTCTTGTTCTGTAAGCAGCCTGGAGCCCTCTCACCTTTATTCTTGAATCATTGTCAATAATCGCTTGTCTAATCACTTGTATTGCAAGCTTTGTATTCAGAAGGTCTACCAAATCAAGGATGTGCTGTTTTGACTGTTCTATATCATCAGATGAACCTTTGAAGATGGAACTTAGTGCATCTACAAACTCCTCTGGATGTGTATTGATATACTCTGCAACCTCTCTCCGTCTTTCAAGTGTTTCAATACTAGTCAATATATCCAGCACATTTGTCACACACTGAGTTTCCTGATTCTCCCTTAGTTACCTTTCGCCATTAGGCAATGAAGTTGTTCTAGTATATTTTGAATGCATCAGCATGCGGCTGCTTAAAGCCATTTTTTTGGGGGTTATATTTCAAAACAAAATGATACGCCGCCATTTGGAGTGCAATTGCATTAGGAATAGCCTGCACCAATGGAAGTTTTAGTTCAAATTCCTCAGCAACATGAAGATGATAGGCTCTCATTCCTAGTGAATCTCTAAGCACATCCAAATAGACATCATCGGAGTGATTAACAATGGATTCTGTAACCAGCACTGCACTTTCGTCCTTGTTTATTGAGAGAACCCAGTGATGTCGAAACTCTTCTCGTATCGCAGCAATTCCTTTCATCATTGAAAACTCATTGAACTTCATCATTCCAATTTGCGCAGCCGCATAGTTTGGTCCATCGGAGATGAGGTAGACTGGAACATTGGGACTGGTCATTTCAGAGATAGCAACTCCCTCATTCTCAGCCCAAGTTAAGAGATCTTTTCCAGCACTCTTCAGCTGTTCAATATCCTGTTCAAGTACTCCTCCAAGATCATTAGTAACCCCTGCGGAAACAGCCAGTAGGTATGCCATTGCAGTTGTTGTAGGTGCTGATGGACTTGTGTTATACGTTTCAACTCCTGACTTGGTCACCCACACATGATCAGCTTTTTGTGAAGCAGGTCCATCCTTGTCATCTGTAAGTACAACACTTGTTGCACCCATTGCTTTGGCTCTCTGGATGGCATCTATTGTTACCAAGCTTCTCCCTGATGCCGATATTCCGATTACAACTGTGTCTTTGGTAAGTCGAAGGTCCCGAATCTCATTGGGTGAAACAACATGAGCATTCAGTCCAACCCTCAAGAATGCCCATCTACCATAATCGGCTACAGCATACGAATCTCCACACCCCACCAAAACAATCTGTTTTTTCTTGTTAATGAGTGTGGCAGCTTCATCATCTACCATATCTAGTGTTCTTGAAATTGCTTGGTTTTGTCTTTTTATTGCATCATAGCATATGTCTAGGAATTCCGTCATCCGACATCATCTCCAACTACAACATATTGACATCTGGAGGGTCTAGCCCCTTCTGTCTAATGAACCCTATCAAGAATCCACGATGGTGTGTTTCATGAGTCGTCATGTGAAGTAGAGCTTTGGCTATTGTAAAACTAATCGTCTGATAGCCTGTTCTCATACTCTTCACTTGAAAGAGCTGGTCTTCTGTTAAGTCTCTCATGAACTCCTCAGTGTCATCAGAGACTCCTGACCACTCATCTCTGATACTCTGAATATCATGAAAATCACTTGGCCTTCTCATCTCGGTCTTGGTGTCTTTCAGATATGCTATCCAGAACTTCTCTGTATTCATGATGTGAACAAGAATGTCTCGGATTGATCCTTTTCCAGCACCTGTTGGTTTCAAGAATTCCTCTGTGCCAAGTCTATCTAGTACCTGAAATAACGGATCTCTACATACAATATTATGATTGACCAGCATTTCAATGACGGCGCTCATAGTATACTATACAACTAGCTACTCCTTATCACAGTCACGATGTAGGATACAATTTGCTGGAGGTTGAACCACACTCTGTGGATTTCTTTGCTATATAATCATCCTTTTACTTGATCTTTACACAAGGCATTTTGGTCCAGTGTGTGTATTGTAGAAAATGGAGACGAGAAAGAAAATGGTACTGCCAATTGGTCCACTCATGATTGAACACAGATTGATTGAACGGATGATATCCGTGATGAGAAAGGAGCTAAGTCGTATAAGAAAAGATGGGACTGCGAATCCAAAGTTCATTGATACTGCAACTGATTTCATTCATATCTATGCAGATCAGTGTCACCATGGGAAGGAAGAGAAGATTCTGTTTCGTGACTTGAAAAAGAAGAAACTCCAACCAACGGATAAACAGCTCATGGAGGAATTGATACAGGAACATGTGTTGGGACGAAAGCTGACTGGTGAGCTTGTCAAAGCAAAAGAGAAGTACGAAACCGGTGACAGCAAGGCTCTTGCTACCATAATAGACGTCATGCAACAGCTTGTCGATTTCTATCCCAAGCACATCGAGAAAGAGGACAAGACCTTCTTCAAATCAGCCATGAAGTACCTCAACAAAGATGAGAAAGACGTGATGTTAGATGAAGAATACGAGTTTGATAGGAACTACATTCACGTGGTCTATAAAAACATCGTATCACAAGCTGAACAAGCGTTCAAGTAGTGGCAACACTCAATGAGAAAAGGTAGCATCTTCACTGGAGCTTGAACTAGGATCTGAGTAATATACAAAAGCAGTCAAACTTCATTATGATTTGTTGGGTATTGGTGGGATTTCATTGTCAGAAGAGATGCCTGAAGAGCGTCAAGAAGACTCTGCGTCTTTAACGAAATTGCATCGGAAAATGGATGACCTACGAGTTACTATGCAGATTATTGTAGTTCTCATTTTATTCATCTGTGTCATTCAAGTGATTCAGATAATGACAGACCCCCTCTCTCTGCTTCATGATTGGTCTGGCTTCATACTCATATTCGAAATATTTCTTGTTCTACTCGCAATATGTTTCTTACCAACTAAGAATCCACTACGTTCTACCGAACATAAACAAAGAACTGGAGCCTCCGCAGGTAATTGAACTTGATTAGACAAAATCTGAGAGATACTCGTATAAGGGGCAAAGCACTCCAGAATTAGTTGGTAGGTGGCATGAAATTGTCAGAAGAATATGCCAAGTCAACAGACATAGAACGCCTTGAAGAACGAATAGATAATCTTCGTTTTGCAGTCATTTGTTTGACTACTCTTGTATTACTACTTTCTATCGATGCGATTTTCCAATTGACTCCACAGGTTCTACTTCTTCCTTCTTTTGCGGTAGTCGGTATAATCATCCTCCTATTTATTCTCAGCAACAGCTGTACAAAAGCTAATGGTAAGTCCACCGGGACCTGAATTCCAATCCGCTAATACCCCATCAATATGAATGAAGTCTACTGTGTAGTGTCATATGTATGAATTTTTATCAAGCAAAAATAATCTGTTTGTAGACTGTTCTAGAAGTGATGTATATGACATCATTAGATGATTTCAACATTACAATTGATATTCCAATTGCTTGGGGAGATATGGACGCTTTTAACCATGTGAACAATACACGATTCTTCAGATACTTTGAAACCGCCCGTATCAAATACTTTGAGAAAGCCGGATTCATTGAAACCATGGAGAAGAACTCTATAGGTCCAATTTTGGCCGATATCTCTGCTAAGTTCATCAAACCTCTGTTTTATCCTGATACATTAACTGTTGGAACTCGTGTGACCTCTATTGAACCAACTCAATTCACTATGGAATATATTATCGAGAGTAAATCTAAGGGGATTGCTGCTATCGGCGAATCTAAGATTGTGGTATATGATTACAAATCCGCAGAGAGAACAACCCTTCCTGATACTGTCAGAAACAAGATCAGAGAGATTGATTCTATTTAGTACCCATACTTTATTTTTTGCTTTAATAGCTCGCGTACAACTAATGGCGAAGTTTCACACTGAATAGCTGTTGTATACTGAATAACTATGCTGAGAACGAAAGAATGAATAAATGCAAGGCGGCCTACACACTGAGGCTTGTCAAGAATGGGGCTAAGGAGAAGACACTATCTAGGGTTTTTATCACTCATGCTTCTTTGTCTTATAGCATATACTCCTCTGCAAGGCTCTGCTGGTTTGGTCTGGTCTGAAACTTTCGACGAGCTTAATCCTGAGGTGTGGACCACATTGCTTTCTTGCAAAGTGGAGGATGGAGCATTACGAGGCATTCAATCAGAGGCACCACATCATATATCTGCAGTTCGGGCATCCAGAGTCAGTAATACCAGTGTAGGGACCTGGAAATTCGAACTCACGGATATGCGCACTTGGGATGAGGAACTAGATGTCTGCAAGGTCTTTTTTATGAGTCCGGGCGACCCAACATATGACGACTATTATGCTTTGAGCATTAATCATGCAGGTGGCCAAGAGGGTGAAAGGTATGTATATACAATAGAGAAATACCTAGTAGGTTCACCATTTGTCATCCTTGCAAGTCATGTTGGCGAAACAAGAACGTCGACAGTTGGATTACTTCATCGTTTCGCGATCACTCGGACTGCCAATGGTCGAATGTCTGTCTATCTGAATTCATCATTAATCCTGAGTGTTGTAGATACAGACATAACCGAAACCACGATTTTCGGGTATTACACTTGGGATGATTGGGCATTCGATAATGTTTATGTTTATGACTCAATCGAATTAGGAGGACAACTAACAGTCCTCTTTATCGGGATGGCGGTACTTGGCATTGTGGCTATCATTGCAGTAGTGATAGTCCGCAGAAGACAATAAAAAAGAGAAATTGGCGCTCCCGCCGGGACTTGAATCCGGGTCTAAACATTTTCATCATTCACTAATCATCTGGATTTGTTTCAACCAGTTCTGTATTTCTTGCTTGACTCTGGCAGTTCGATACCCAGAAATGACAAATCCCTCTAACATTGTTGCATTTCCAATCAGTTTCTTGATATCTGTAATACAATGTGCTACTCCACCACCTCCATGAGTCACAAATGGAATCACACTCTTCCCAGATAGGTCATGTTCTGAGAGAAATGTGGCAACTGGCGGTGCAATAGTACTATACCAATTCGGAGAACCAACAAAAATCGTATCAAATCTCTCAAAATTTTTCACCTTCTCTTTTAGAGGTGGTCTGATACCATTCTCAATCTCTACCTTACTCACTTTCAGAATTTCTTGATAGCTTCTGGGATACTTCTCGACTGGTTCAATACGGAAGACAGTTCCCCCTACAAGTTCCTTAATCTGCTCTGCGATTTTCTGTGTATTTCCAGAATGAGAGTAATATGCAATTAGATAGTCTGCCAACTTTTTCTTCTCCATCGATTATTCCCTTTTAGTGGACACGTTCTCT
>JBHLPA010000082.1:0-8740 GCA_048939935.1 Promethearchaeota archaeon
CCGATTCGCACTCCGTCGCACAAGCTAGTATAATCTCGGATTAGCGAGTTGTTTCCAATGTATACGTTCTTGCCGATATAAATGGGACCACGCAAAGTTGTGTTTGGTCGAATGACAGTTCCCTCATCGATATACACAGAACCTTCAATGACAACACTTGGATGAATGTCAGCCGATTCAGAAATGTAGCTTCCTTTCCCCTTCAACATACGGTCCATTACAATACTATTCGCATTGAGAATGTCCCAAGGCCAGGTGAATTCAGCCCACTCTTTCTCCCAGACAGTTGCAGAAACTTGCTTTCCACTATTTATCAACTCTTCAATTGTTAACTCCATTGTATGATGTTTTTCAAGAAGGGGTAAAACACTCGTGCTGAAGACAGAAACACCTGCAACTGCATAGTTACTCACATATCTGTCAGGTCCACCTTTCTCCACGAGTTTCTCTACAATTCCGTTGGGGCCAATCTTCACTGTTCCAAACTGCTCAGGATTGGATACAAGCGTAACAAGCATTGTTACATCCCCACCCATTGATTCATGATTACGTAGGGTTCTCTCGACCATTTCAGGCTCGACCAGTACATCCCCATTAACCAATAGGAATTTGTCCTCACCCTCTAACTCTTCCTTTGCAGTCAGAATCGCATGTTCAACTCCCTCCTGTTTGTGTTGAATCATATAGCGTATTCTAACACCAAGGTCACCCCCCATTTGGAAGTGATCGATAAGTTCTTCACGTCCATGACCAACAACAATCACAATATCCCGAATATCGTTCTCGATGAGACTGTCTATGATGTACTGAAGAACAGGACGTCCAGCAATCATCAACATGGACTTTGAACGATTTGTTGTCAGGGGTCTCAGTCGTTGACCTTCCCCAGCAGTAAGCACGAGTGCCTTCATATTGAGTCACACTATCTGTACTCAATACTATGGCGCATAAAACTGTTGGCTGTGATGTAATGTCGCACTAATCTATGAGTTTGAAATATATTCGCCGTACTCCAGCTCCAACATTTTTGGATTTTCCAATCTGGAGATGACCGATCTCACCTGTGTTCTTGACATGTGTTCCAGCACAGGAAGCAGCATCATAATCACCAATAAGCAGCACTCTAAATTCCTTAACTGAATCGGGAACCATTTCGAGATACCTTGTTTGATAGTTACGTTCTTTGAGAAAACGAATGGCTTCTTCACGTGGCATGAATTTAATTTCGACGTCGAGGTTTTTATCCAAAATCTCATTCACTCCAGATTCTACTTCACGTTTCATATCTTCATCAAAAAACTCCAACGGAGTATAATCTGCGCGACTTCTACCAGGCGTAATGTGGTTTCCTTTTGTTACCAGATTGTAGTTCAGTTGGAGATATCTTGACAAGACATGTTGGCATGTGTGGAACCGCATGTTCTCATAACGACGGGCCCAATCAATCGTGCCATGGATGTTTGTTCCCACTTGGAAAGGAATACCATCAAGTTTGTGCCGAACCTCGCCTTCAATCTTTCTGACTTCAAGCGCATTGACAGTCCGCTCTCCATCAGACAACATCCCAAAATCAGTTGATTGACCTCCTCCCTCAGGATAGAATGCAGTCCTATCGAGTACTACGTAATCTTCGCCTACAGATGTAACAACAGCATCAAATTCACGAAGATAGTTGTCACTCATATGCAGAAGTTCAGTCATTTGTATAATCTCCTAGGTGTCTCTCGAACGTTGAGCATTAGTCCATTCTTCAACCGCTAGTTCTTGAGCTTTTTCAAGTTCTCCTCCTGTAAGATCAACACCAGGAGTATCAGCAGTTGCCATGATGATAGCCCGAACATCAGCCTCGCTCGCTTCCTCCATCAGACCAGCAAGAATTGCACCTACAGTGTCCTCATTGACTCCACGCTCTTTGAGAAATCTAGCAAGAGGTGTATATGATACTGGGATATACCCACTATCTGTGGATGGTTCAAGTCCCAATTCTTTCATTTGGGAGTTGAATTTCGTTGTAACAATATCCTGACGTGTCCTTACCACAGGATTAGTGATATCCTTTTCCTTGTCAACCTCAGATATCATCTTCCGTGCTTGTTTGAGAACAGGAACTCCTGATTGAGTTCTGGATCCAGACATTCGTCGAACTACAAGCACGATGATTACACATGCTAGCGCAAAAATGAAGATTGGACTCATTAAGAACTCAATAATCAGATTGAGAATTTCTGTTTGCATTCCTTTAAGCCCCTCTGATGGTGGACATCAGTGTCTTGTTTCTCTTGCAACATGAACTTTAAGGTTATTCCTGATGAGAGATTTCCGTATTTAATGACTAAAATGGCTTGCAATTTCAAGATATACATCCACAGATTTGTACAACTCTTTGAGAGAGATGTATTCATCTGGTTGATGGGCTTGTTCTATCGAACCGGGGCCACAGATTACATTTAGAATTCCAAGCTCTGGTTGAATGATGGAACAATCAGTCCCATAAGTAGCAGTTCCCAAGGATGGACTTGAACCAGTTGCTTTCTCTACGGCGCCTGCAGCAAGCTTGACAATTCTTGAATCAACTGGAGTGAGGACAGCAGGTTTCCCATGAATAAATTCAATAGTAACTCTGTCAGAGAGCCCTGCAGACTCCAATCGGGTATTCATTGCACTGAGAAGAGCTTCAGGGTCTTGTCCCTTAGCGAGACGCATATCTAGTTGTGCCTCGCATCTATCTGGGACTACATTGACTTTTATCCCACCTTCAATGACACCAATATTGTATGAAGGATTGCCCAGCAGTTCATTAGCCTCATACGGAAATGGTTCACCTGTCAGCAATCTAATTGCTTCAATACATGCCTCTATTGCGTTAATTCCCTCCTCAGGTCTTGAAGCATGAGCAGACTTTCCTTTGGAAACAATCTTTGTCCAGAAAATACCTTTCTCACCTACAAGGACCTGCAAGCTTGTGGGTTCAGCGCACACACCAAAACGGATGCCATCGAGTTGTCCACTCTTAACAACTACCTCCGCTCCATGACAACCTGTTTCCTCATCAGATGTGGCGAGAACAACTAGAGGTTTTTCGGGACGTTTCTCAGTATAGAGAATCAAGGTTTCTGCTAGAGCAGCAACTGGACCTTTCATGTCACACGAACCTCTTCCATACAAACGGCCATCAACAATCTCTGAAGCAAATGGATCATGGGACCAGTTTTCAGGAAGGCCAATTGGAACAGTGTCCATATGACCATGCAACAACAAGTCGCCCTTTTGTCCCTCATGGCTTGAGAATATGAGGTTTGGACGCTCTGTGAGACCCACAGATGTACATGCGATTCCATACGCTTCCAAATGTTCACGTAAGACTTTGGCGACTCCTTTCGTGATACCTTCTGGATTTTCTGAATTTACAGAGATCATTTCTTTCAGTAGTGTAAGAACACGCGACTCATCCAAGAAGTGCAACTCCTGCGATATCAAAAGAAGCTCTATGCTATGAAGGTTGCTGCTCCGGGAAACATTCCAGATTAGGACAACTTAAAGGAGTAAAGAGCTCTATCTTCATTGGCAATTCGATGAGGCAGTTACCCCTGGCTGAGCTTCGGCGATGACGAGCCAAGAGCAAGCCGAGAGTTGCCACTTTCTATTTTCAACAAAACTAGTATCGGATTAAGGCCGAAACCTACAATCATACACCAGACGTCAATACGAGTCGGTTCTTTTCGAGGGTGACTTCGTATTGATGTCCGTCGTCATCGATAAGAGATACATCATCCTCTTTGATGAAGACCTTCACCGACTTCCTCAACTTGCGCGAAGGTATCTCTCCCATTGAGATAACGTAGGTTTCAGCCATTGCATGTAACTCCGACGGATACGTTGTGGTGGTGCGACAGTCTAAGAGGGATGCAAGACTTGAGGGTATGATTGTTTTTCCTCTATATATAGAAGAACCAAATTAACCGACGTGTTCTAACGGCGCGAGCACCTATTTTTTGACACTTTCAAAAAGGATGGTATTCAAATGACTCAACCTTAGAAATTATCGAGTTTTTGGAGTACATGGACTAATTAGCCATCTTAACAAATGGCCATAGGTGTGTTTTTCATAAGTGCGGTGTAGATAAGTCATCGTGAATTATCGACTTCATGGATTATAGGCAAACGGATGTCTTGCGGAGTCCTTCCTAGCAATAATCTCATCCACACTCTGTCTACCCTCTAGTGCACGACGGATAGCATGTCTTGTAGAGATGAAGTTGTTAATGTGGACACGTGTCGGATTGACTGCACTCGGATGAACAAACGCATTCACTGCAATCACCAAGTCAGGGATCAGTTCTTCGGGGATGATTGTGTCAGTTATTGTTCGTCTTACAGCATCAGCCACAGCACGTTGTGCAACCTCATAGACCATCTTCTTATGCTGCTCAGATGTTATTGTGACAGTAGGTGCAAATACAGTAGTCAGCTCAAGATCCTTGATGATGTTTGATGGATGAGTCTCTTCTGTGACCTTCCCGACGTTGTTTAGAGCTGTTCGCATTGGTCCATCCCGTAGTCCCATGATAAGGTCGATATGAGCAATATCACTACCACCACCAAAGAGAGCCTCACCATGCAACAATGTAAGGTCCTCAATTACATCAGGGACAACACCTTCAGCCTTCGGATAGGTCTCAGACTCAATAGAGCGATTGCCCATTTTGAATGTGACAATTCCACGGGGAATTAGTTGAAGATCCTCCAGACAGATCCGAATCTCATCATGCATGTGATACCCAAGAGCGTCTCCAATCTGAAGAGGAGGTCGTGCAAGACCAACTGGAACACCCATCATATTGAGTGCGGCTTTCACAGCCAACCCACCGCCATGGTTGACGAAGATGCGGATAATCTTCTGAATACTCCTCTGAATAATCAGAGCTTCTTTCAAATCTCCAGCGGCAAGAGCAGCTTGCATCTTAATGTAACGATCTGGGAAGACATTCGCACTAGCTAAGATGGCTCCGTCGCAACCTGAGGCAAGCGCTGGGAGAGCCACCTCATCGTGGCCTATGACCACTTGAAAGTTCTCTGGTTTTCTAACAAGTATAGTGGTAAGATTGATGAGATTACCACTTGAGTCTTTGAGTCCAACTATTCCATCTATCTCCCTCAATCCATCGATGAGAGTCCAGTGTAATGGAACTCCTGTAACCTGAGGAATATTGTATACAAAGATGGGAATGTCACTATTGTTTGCGACACGTTCGAAATGCTCATAGATTTCCTTGTCAGATGGTTTCAGGAAATATGGTGTGACAACAAGCGCTCCTGCCGCTCCAAACTCAGCTGCTCTATGCGTGAGTTTGATGACATCCCCTGTATAAGCCGCGCCAGTCCCTGCTAGAACTGGTACTCGACCTTTTGCTACCTCACAAGCAATCCTGATAGCCTCAACCTTCTCTTCAAACCGCATACTGGTGAATTCCCCAGTTGTCCCACAGGGAACAATGCCTGTTGCTCCATGTTTGATTGTATATTCAATCAATCCGCGATACTGTTTCTCGTTCACACCATCCTTGTCGAAGGGAGTCACAAGCGCTGGGTAGACTCCTTTGAAACGATATTTCTCAGGCATTTAATTCACCTCCAGATTCCAGCAAGCGCACTCTCAACCGCTTGCTTTGTAGCAGAAGTTATTTCTCGACGATCCCGTAGATTGAGATCGATATCCAATGCGAGGATGGCGACATCTCCTTTCAACGAGTTCTCTGGTATCTTTCCAGCCTCCAAGAAAGTGGCGATAGCCTTGGCTGCTCCAGATTGGACCGGACCGTAGAACAAAGATGCCTGACGCATGGATTCAATCTTTCTCAGCGGCAGCATCAAACTGCTTGGTCTGACAGCCAAATTTGGTTCAAGAATGACTGTTAGAGCTTCATGTCCAACCTTTGGAGTTGTCAATAATTGAACAAATGCCTGTCCGATAAAGCTCTTCTTAGGACCAACAACTACTCCAACTGAAACAGTGTCGTTGGCCGCACTGCCAGTCACCAAATCATCAGTCTTTCCGAATGTTATTCCTTGAGTATTCAGGAACTCAAGAATAGAAACATCTCTCTGGATAGGTGCGTGTTCTAGCTTCTCAATCAATCCCATCTTCTCAAGTTCAATTCGAATCTCTTCCTTTATCTCGGGAGTGAGTGTACCTCCAGTATTGAGGGGCATTCTCGACCGACCCGCTTTAATACCTAGCATCCGCAGAGCAGCCTTCACCGGAGGTGCAGCTCCGTATCTCAAAACCATCCGAGCAAAAGTCTGGGTTTTCCGCTGGAGTTTGGCTGCTTCTTCCACTTGACCACTCTGTGCTAACTTCATAATTTCAAGCCAAAGGTGAGGAATTACATTAGCAGAAGCCATTATAGCAGCCCTTGAGCCTGCAACAACGGCTGAAAGGAAATTCTCATCTGCACCAATTATGACCTCCATCTTACCATCCAGTTTTTGAATCAACTCAAGGATATACGGTACACTCCCACTGCTGTCTTTGATACCAACTATGTTGTCTAGCTCAGCAAGATCTTCGACAACGTTCGAGTTGAGAACTCCGAGTGTGCATTGTGGAATGTTGTACATGAGAACTGGTAAATTGCCCTTTCGAGCCACCTCAGCATAATGTTCGTAGTAGCCCTTGTCGTTTGGTCTAAGATAGTAAGGGGAAATAACCAAAGCAGCATCGCAACCTAAATCAGCTGCGTACTTGGTCAGGTCAACTGTTGCACGAGTACTGTGTTGACCAGTTCCAGCAATGATTGGAACTCGTCCGTCCACAAATTCAAGGGTCAACCTCAGCATCTTCTTTCGTTCTTCAGTTCTCAAATATGAGAATTCACCGGTAGTACCAAGAGCGACAACTCCGGTCACACCTTTATCGATTGTATAATCAATCACCTGTTTGTATCCTTCTTCACTGATGTCACCATGGCGAGTGAAGGGAGTTACGAGTGCAGGCATTACTCCTTCTGGCTTGAATTTCCTCACGGAATCACCGAATTTCGGAGCTTTAGAGTGGGTATAAATGACCTTCGCTTCGAGAAAGAGCGACAGAAGTCGCTATATGGTATTTCTGTGTTAGCAATTTCATGTCTGAGTATATTATCGCACTAACAACCTGTCCTGCAGATATCGGCAATAAACTAGCCCGAATTTTAGTTGAGAGAGGGATTTGTGCTTGTGTTAATGTCATCTCAACAGTATCGAGTGTATACATTTGGAAAGGCAAGATTGTGGAGGATAATGAGTCAATACTACTGATTAAGACGACTTCTAGCCAGCAAGAAAGACTCTGGGATACAATCAAGAAAGAACACCCCTATGATCTTCCAGAGTACATTGTGTTGCCAATCAAGTGGGGGTCTCAGGATTATCTTGACTGGATATCAGAGAACACTAGAAGTCAATGATTATGCAATGTCAGCTCTACGAGCGGCATATCCTAATGATTCATTGAAGTATTTACCTACGACTGCACAGATTGCGGGTCCAACAATATAGTTGAGTTCGCCAGGCATTAGCTCCTTCAGATTTGTCTTTGAAGTCAACTTGCCCTTTCTCTTTAGGATACCAATCTCCCGTTCGACTGCAGATTTTGCTTTGTCCCAAGACATTGGCTCTACACCTCGACCTTCACCAATGAGCCCTTCTTTGATCTCGAAGAGGCTTCTCATCATGAAGTATGAGAGATTGTCCATGTCATTGGCATCCTTTAGAAAATTGGTTCCATGTTTGTCACATTTAGACGCGATGGATCCACATGCAGTGCAGATCTTTCTTCCTCGATTAGTCTTGATGTAGTAAGATAACAAGTTTGCACACTTGGTTGTATCACTCGGAGTCCACTCAAGTCCCTGTGTTCCAACACGGCTAATTGCTCGGAAAACAGTACGTCCTTTATTGTGGAGGTACATTAGTACATCAATACCTTCTTTCTTCTCAGCGAGCCGCCGTTGTTCTTTCTGTTTGGTTTCAAAAGCAAACTCTTCCTTTGCCAATTTTTCAAGACGTTCCTGTTTCAGAAATCGCTGCATAATGTCAAACGCAATTGCATAATTGTCAAATTCCAGACTAGACATGTCTAATGATTTCTCAATCACTCCTTCAAACACCGGGCTTGTGGAACTTTCAAGGTCCTTCTCTGCAGCCATCATACCTTTACTAGATAAACGGGCATGCATCCAAGTGCAAATTGTCTTTGCATCTAGCTCAGGATAGAGAATCTTCATCTCATAAATCCTCATTGAAGTCAAGTCAATAAGAATCTCCTCTCGGAGGAATTGGAGTATCATATCGGTATCTTCGTAGATGCTCTTGAGTAGACCTTTGATCCGAAGTAGATCCTGTTTGGATCGAATATAGGATTCTACAATCCTAGTGAGGTTTGTCAAAATACCAATCGTGAAATGCCAGATAAGGTCAGACCTGAGATTAAGAACGGTTTCTTCCTCAGTTCGCTGTTGACTGAAGTCCTTAGCAGAAGATATACCAAGAGTGCTCAATGCACCACTCTGAACCTGTTCTCGTGTTTTGAGAAGCCGAACAATTTCCTCTGGTGGCGGAACACGCATCTTCTCTTTAAGAGTTTCAAGTACTTCAACCTCAATACCATAGAGTTTTGAACGGTCCTTTGCGAACATATGAATGTCAATCTTATCGAGTTCGGATGCGCGCATTCCTCGCGAACGCAACATCCCTTTCACAG
>JBHLPA010000083.1:0-8694 GCA_048939935.1 Promethearchaeota archaeon
AAAGTTGACAGTTTCTAAACGATACATGAACCATGGCAATGTATAAAGGCTAAGAAGAACGCGAGCATTCATGACCCAATAGGAGTGGTTGAAAACGTCATCTCGAAGGATTGTCATCGTGGGAACTGGCAACATGGGGCGTATCCATGCACGCATTCTTAGTGACATGGGAGTTCTAGTGGGTGTTGCAGACACCGATAAGTCCACTGTAGACAAAGTAGCAAAGGACCACGGCACGAAAGCATTCTACGACTTTGAGAGAATGCTTGAAGAAACAAAACCTGATGGAGTGGTCATATCCACGCCAACCTCAACTCATGCAAGTATTGCCCGTTCTATTGCCACAGATTATGATGGGATTAAAGGAATCCTGATAGAGAAGCCTATGACAAGTACCTTGGAAGATGGAAAAAAGCTTGCGGAAGTAGTAAAAGAGAGGGGAATTGTTGTTCTCGTCTCCCATTCTGAAATCTACAACCCTATTGTGGAACGAGCATTGACTCTCATCAAGACGAATGCCATAGGGACTCCTCGAAACATAATCCATGATAGACGAGGATTTGTCGCTCCTGAAAGAATCCCATCACTTGGAGATGTTTTTGAGGATATTGGGGTTCATGATTTTGATATTATGGCAAGGATAAGTAGTGGTCCAGCAAAGCTCTATGCACAGAGTATCAAACAAAACGGGATTCACAATAGTGGGACTGTAATGGTCAAGTTTGATTCCGGGACAGAACATATGTTCCATCTCTCTAGACAGTATGCAGGGCGTAGACGATACATGGATGTGTCAGGAACAAAAGGTACACTTGTATTGGACTTGTTTGGGCAGATAATAAAAATTCAGAACCTGGATCAAGCTCCAGAAGCAAAAGGAGACACTATTCAGCTTCCTGAGAGAGGAGCAACCATAAAGGTCTATGGAGAACCAGTACGAGAGGTTCTCAAGGACTTTCTGGAGTGTATCAAAACGGGAGCATCACCAAGAGTGAACATTGATGATGGACTTCGAGCCCTTGACATTGTTGAGGCTGCAAGACAAAGTGCTGTGTCAGGTAAAATCATTGATATTAAGATAGAGTCTAGGACTTGATTTTTCCAACAAGATGAGTTCGATCAGATGATATGATTTCTACATCTACAACAGTTCCAGGTTTCAAGTCATCATGAACAATGACTGTCTTGTAAGACTCATTACGACCCACCATGCCTCCTTTTGAACCCTTCTCGGTGATTATGATCGGACCCGACCATCCAATCCATTCTTTATTCGACTCGAGGAGAATCTCATTTACGAGTTTGGTGAGAGCTCTACTGCGTTCCTTTTTCTTTGAGGTATCAACTTTTTCCTTTGATTTAGAAGCAAGTGTGTTGGGTCTATCGCCATACTTTGAGATATTAGTGACGGCAGGCTTTACCCGTTTGACTAAATCCAGAGTCTGCTCAAAATCATTTTCAGTTTCGCCGGGGAATCCAACAATGATGTCAGTGGCTATTGTGGCATTCGGAAAGTTTTTCCTCACTCTCCGAACCACACTTTCCCATTCACTGACTATATATCTGCGTTTCATTGTTTTAAGAAGCCTATCGCTGCCTGATTGAAGCGGAATATGAAAGAATCTGAAGAAATGGTCATTCTTCATTGAGTCTAGAAGTTCATATAATGACCCCATCACAATGTTTGGGTTGAACATCCCCAAGCGGAACTTGTGTGGCCCTTCGATGCTGCCTAGAGAGTTCATAAGATCAGGTAAAGCTTCATTCGTATCACTTCCATAGACTGCAGCGTCCTGTGAAGTGAGTCGAATCTCGCGATAGCCAAGATGCACACAACGTTCCACGATTTGGTGCAAATCCTTGATTGAGTAACTTCTGACCTTACCACGAGCAAATTTGACAGCGCAATATGCACAGCTTCCAAGACACCCTTCGCAGATTGGGATTGTGCAGATGACACTATCAGGAGGACCAGCAAACCATTTCAGTTTGTAAGATCCATCAGACTCGATGTGTCGAATACCTCGTTCTCCCTCCAGAATACGTGGTATCACTAATGCCAATGTTTCAATAGCTTGAGGACCTAGTATTGCAGCAAAATCGGGAACAGCCTTCTCAACTCGATCCAGAGATATCTTTGGGAGACACCCCGTCACAACAATCGGAGTACTTCCCCTTGATAATTCTTCAAGTCTATGAATGATCTTGTCCTCAGTTGGTTCCTTCACACCGCAGGTGTTCAGCAGAATCAATTCAGCATCATCGATGTCTTTGACCCGTGTCCCAGTAAGTTCCTCTAGACGGCCTACTATGATGTCAGAATCTGCTGTGTTTAGTGAACAGCCGTATGTTTCAAGATAATACTTGAGAACCAAATTTACCACATCTAACCGCCTTGAACATGAGGAAGAATGGCTATTTCATCTCCATCATGAACGACTATATCAATACCACCTAATGTTTCGACATTTTTCTTATTGAGCATAACAATCAGATTTCCACTGATTTTGCCATCGTGCATTATCATCTTTTTGAGGTCTTCACTCCCAAGGTCGACTACTTTGTTGATAACCTCTCTGACAGTTGAGTCTTCAGGAACATCGATAACTATGACCCTTTCTTTCAAGAGTCTTCGCACTGAACCAAAAGACTTGAAGTTGACTTTCAAATATCTAACCATTCTAGTTGAAATGTAGAGTGCTATTCAGGTTTTTGATAGTACGCTATTGTTTCATCTACAAGAGCACTCACGACAGAAACAATCTCCTCGATTTCCTTCTTTGTCGCATTATCATAATGTATACCTACTGTCACAACCGTGGGAACCTCGAGTGCGTGGCTGATTTTTTCTGCAGCATCATTGGCAACAATGTAGTCCTTGTGTCCGGGTAATGTCAGAGTGTTAACACTGATTGTTGTGGCATCTCTGTAATGACTCAGCGTTGGAAATGCAGTAGCTACACCACCAATATGGTGTTCATCTCCGCCGTAAATGGCTATGAGTAGGTCCTTTCCTAGTTCCTTTGTTTCAAGATAGATTGAGTGTCTACCTGCTTTTTTCTCGAATATCATTAGCCCTATGATAGCTCAATTTGCCTCTAACACTTTCGGTGCAGCTACAAATTTCCCTCTTTCTGACGCTCCTTATACATCCTATAGGACAGTGCCATTGTCTTTGGATGGGCTGATCTGTATTCATCCAGAAGACCGACTGATGTGGAGTAGGGTGCGTTCTTCACCTTTTCAGGATCTTCATGTGCCTCCTTCGAAATCTTCTCAAGCACTGAGATGAAGAAATCTAATTCCTGACGCGATTCCGTTTCAGTGGGTTCAATCATTAGAGCTTCAGGAACGATGAGGGGGAAGTATACTGTCGGTGCGTGCACGCCAAAGTCCAGCAAACGCTTGGCTATGTTCATAGCCGTGACTTCGGTCTTCTGTTTCAATTCTTCAGCAGAGATGACACATTCATGCATCCGAGGCGCATCCTGTGAGTACGGTAATGTGAATCCTGGAATCTTGCGTACATGATGAGCAACGTAGTTGGCGTTTAACACAGCAACCTCAGATGCACGTTCAAGTCCTTCTGCCCCTAGGGCATAGATATAGGAGTATGCTCGGACAAGAACCCCAAAGTTCCCGTAGAAACTCTTGACCTTTCCAATGGATTTCGGATAATCATAGTCTAGGTCAAAACTGCCGTCATCCTTCTTGATGATGCGTGGTACAGGAAGGAAGTCCCTCAATTTTTCAGTGACACCAACTGGTCCAGCACCAGGTCCACCACCTCCGTGAGGAGTTGAGAATGTCTTGTGGAGATTCAGGTGAACCACATCAAATCCCATGTCACCAGGTCTGACTTTGCCCATGATGGCATTGAAGTTAGCACCATCGTAATAGACAAGTCCGCCAGCATCATGCACTATTTCAGCAATCTCTCCAATGTCCTTTTCAAAGACACCAATAGTATTTGGATTGGTAAGCATTAGACCAGCAGTATTTGGACCCACTACATCCTTCAACGCCTCAATATCCACAAGACCTTCTTTACTTGAGGGAATAACGACCACCTTGTATCCAGCCATTGCAGCCGAAGCAGGATTGGTGCCATGGGCAGCATCTGGTATGAGCATCTCTGTCCGTAGTTGACACTCTTCAGTGAAGCATCTATGATATTCTCGAATCATCATGACGCCAGTCCATTCACCCTGTGCTCCAGCTGCTGGTTGAAGTGAGACTGCGTCCATTCCGGTAATTTCACCAAGCCATTGTTCTAGTTCCCACATCATCTCTAGGGCACCTTGAGTCAGCGAGGAGTCTTGAAGTGGATGTAACCACGAAAATCCCGGAGTACTAGCAGCCCAGTTATTCTCAGCAGGATTGTATTTCATTGTACAGCTCCCAAGGGGATACGTTCCTAGGTTAACAGCGAAGTTCATCTGGGACAGTCGGGTAAAGTGACGGGCAATTCCTGGTTCAGCAACCTCTGGAATTTGGGGGGCTTCTTTTCTGGTCATCGTGGGTGGAATGATATCATGGAGTGCCCCAACTGCTTTCTTAATCTCGGGCGTAGCTGAGGGGAAAACATGTCCCACTACACCAGGATTGGACCTCTCAAACAGGAGCGGCTCTTCCCATTTCGCCTGACGCACTCTGAGGTCATCAAAGCTACGATGCTTCATTCCTTAACACCTCCCTTGGACACAATGTCTTGCACTGAATGAATCAGTTCGTCAATAGTTTCCTTACTATGCACCTCAGTCACACAGAAAAGCATCGATTCCCCGAGTTCAGGAAATTCCTCGGTTAGAATCTTACCACCATGCAGACCTCTTTCAAGTAATCCTTCATGTACATCGCTGGCGGTTATTCCATTACCAAATTGTACAACGAACTCTTTCCATATGTGCTCCCCAATGATAGGTGCTCGGATACCGGGAATCCTGTTGAGCATCTTTGCGGTGTAGTTGGCGTTGTATGCTATGGTTTCACCGACTTGTTTCAGTCCCGTTGGTCCGAGGAGTGACATGTAGATAGCAGCAGTCACAGCTGCAAGAGCTTGATTTGAACAGATGTTACTGGTGGCTTTTTCCCGACGAATATGCTGCTCTCGTGGACTTAGCGTCAGTACATACCCATTTTCATAGGGTTCTTCTTCAGTTCTCGTTAGCCCCACAAGTCGACCAGGCATTTGATAGATGAGTTTTCGATCATTCACACAACCAAAAATTCCGAGTAATGGACCCCCGAAAGTCATGGGTGAACCAAGGTGTTGTCCCTCTGCTACTACAATATCTGCGCCATAATTGCCAGGAGGTCGGATGAGTCCCAAAGAAAGTACATCAACTCCCGCCACCAAGAGTGAGTCATTCTCATGAACTATCTTGCTAATCTCATCAACCTGAGTTTCAATGAATCCCAAATAGCTTGGATTTTCTACATAGACACCTGCAACTTCGTCGTTAATTTTAGACTTGAGATCAGATAGGGACATAAGTCCGGTCTTAGTATCATAATCGATTTTTTCCAATAAGATGTCTGCTGGTTCAGTGTAAGTGTAAATGACTTTGTAGTGTTCTGGGTTTATTGTTCCCGGAACAAGGAATTTCGATCGCTTCTTCTTGACGCGAACTGTCATCCTTGCAGCCTCTGCAACTGCAGTGGCCATATCGTACATTGAGGAGTTGACAACATCAATCTCTAAGATTTCAGCTAGGAGACTCTGATACTCGAACAAAGTCTGTAGCATACCTTGACTGACCTCAGCCTGATAGCTAGTATATGATGTAAGAAACTCGGATCTACTAGCAAGGGCAGGAACAATCGCAGGGACATAGTGCAATCCTATTCCTGCGCCAAGAAATACCTGACCATTATCTGCAGGTTTGTTCTGCCCAGCAAGTTCCTGAATCCTACGAGTGACCTCAATCTCGGTGTGAGAGCGAGGTAGATTGAGGTCTCGTTTGAGCAAGAACTTCTTAGGTATGTTAGAAAACAACTCTTCGAGGTCTTTTTTCCCGATTGACTCCAACATTTCCTTCTCAGTAGCTTTTGTCATCGGTATCCAGGGATGCTTATACTCCATTGT
This sequence comes from Promethearchaeota archaeon, assembly GCA_048939935.1. Classification (GTDB taxonomy): domain Archaea; phylum Asgardarchaeota; class Thorarchaeia; order Thorarchaeales; family Thorarchaeaceae; genus SMTZ1-45. The sequence goes on from JBHLPA010000083.1 coordinate 6,089, forward strand.
GGACTACTCCGAACAACGGTTTGAATCAGGCGCAGCTAGTCTCCAAAATAGTCTTTCGGGTAGAACACTCAAATGGTCATATCTAGAATACTTTTTAACGACAACCGGTTATTCGACGCCAACCACAGATGTGATTGAGTATGAAACGCTGGCTGATGGATATCCTAGCCTGTCCTGCAAGCGATTGTAGAAGCAGGTTAGAACTCGAGGTCTTCGCTTCGCATAATCTGGAAGCTGAAGGTGAAACTGTCGAGGAAATCGATGAAGCCTTAATCACATGTCCAAAATGTGGTCGATGGTACCCCGTCATTGATGGGATATCATGTATGCTTCCTGATAATCTCAGGATGGATGGCAAACAGAGAATTGAAGAAACCGCCTTTCTTAAGAGATGGAAGGACAAAATTCCCACTGAAATCATTGAGAATGGCATTCCGTTCAATTTAGCGTCCGAAGACTGAGATTGTTTGAGTGAACCAAAATAGCCCCGTGGTGTAGTGGTCCAGCATTGAGGGTTTTGGCCTCTCAGACCTAGGTTCAAATCCTGGCGGGGCTACCATTATTTCTCTTTAGGGCTTAGACCCTCATCAGTTTCTGACATTTGTACACGGAATAGCCGTTTAACATGAGAGAGAACAAGACGGTCTCCGTTTACTAGGACTTCAATATCAATGTGATCGTGTAGACCGGATGTCGAGATTTTCTTCTCAAGGACAGCCTCTACCTGAAAGACACCTGCTGGATTGTCCATTGCAATAGTAATTCGAAGCGGTTTGTTCTTCCCTTTTTCCAGAATGACATTATTGATTGCCATGGCGCTGACCGAGTGAATATCGACCTTGCCTTTCTGATAGGGGACTTTTGTACGTCCTTTAGTCAGGTCACAACCATCACCAAGTTTTGTGATTCCTGCCTCCAGTGTAAGGCATTGTGTATCATCATCATGGGCATATATTCCATGTAGTATGAAAGAGAGGATATCTGTGGCTTTTGCAGGATCGTTATAGATATCCATAAGCCTTTCTTCGAGAATTGGACTTGCCAAGTTGATTGATGCCTGAGGGTGTTCATTCCTGTGAACGACCATCCCAATGTCATGGAGGTATGTTGATGCAAGGACTATCAGACGTGCATCATCAAGATCACCTATTCCTTCCGCAACAACATTCGGCTGGAATGTTTGTTCAAGAATCTCGAATGCACTGAGTGCATTCCAAGTTGCTACCTCAGCATGTACTGGCCCATGGTCTGTATAGCCCAGTCTTGATACGGCCATTCGATTTGCTGTACGAAGATAAGACTGGACTTTGGGAGAACCCGTTAAGTATTGATACATCTCAAGAGCGCGGGACTCGCCGTTTAGAAGTTCTCGTGCACGGATTTTCTCTCGTTGGAAACTTTCGCTCAAATTCATAACAAACTACCTACACAGGGACAATTTTGGAATCAGTCTTGTTTGATAAGAGTTGCTTTCTGGTACAAAACCACTCGGTGATTCTAATCAATAAAGAAAGGGAGTCTAGGTAGACATGACTACCTAGATATCTCCTGCTTCTTCCTGTAGTGATAAGAGAATACGATCGCTGGCACTTGTAGCCTTCTGAATTGTCTTCAGATAGTCCTGACGGGACTTCTCGAAAGCCACACGACTGATGCGTTGCTTCTTCTTTCGTAGAAGGAGTTGACGGAGTCCTGCTTTTGCACCTTCGATTCTCTCGTCTTGTAACTCGAGCTGTCCTACTAAATCACGATACTTCGAACCGTGGCTTATCATTTCCGCTCTTAGGCTGGGAAGCTTGTCATCAATTTCCTCAAGCTGTTGTTTAATGTCACGTTCCCGAATCATGTACTCTCTCTTCTTCACCTTACCTCTCCTTCGGGCAGCATCTAGTTTTTCCAAATCCATATTGAGAGCAGTCTTCTTCGAATAGAGATTAGCAAATTCACTCAGAAGTTCTGGAGGCGCACCAACTTGTTTGGGTTGAGAATCTATAACATCTTCCTCATCTCGGGGACCTGTAACTTCCTCAGGTAGTTCCACCTTCCTGAGAGTGACATAGATGAGTCCTATAATTCCAACAATTAATGAAAAGATAGCTGGTCTTGCAACAGCTCCAATTGTTGTCGTGTAAATCACTTCAATTGTAGGTGCGTTTCGACGTGTTGTGTTGTAGATGGTGTATCTAAGAGTAGTATCAAATATACCATATAACATCCGATAGCCATTGGTTGCCTCTTTCAGAGAAACTGTTTGTGCCATTACCACGTCAATAATGTGTTCACTGATGAAGACATCAGACAACTCACCTAGTGGTATGTTGAGTTTGTTGCCAGTTGCAACTACTTCCTGATAACTACTTGATTGAATGACATAGTCTATAGTGAAGGTGTATTTGAATCCAGATTCTAGACCACCACCAAATCGATCTGCATCAAGATTGATGTTGATTGTAGTAGTTTCATTGAAGTCTGTCGTGCTTAGGAGTCGTTGAGACTGTGCCAGCACACCAACCTCATCAAAGATTGTGACATCTGTTGAGTATGCAGGAACAATGAATTGGATTGAGTGAAGCGGATTGGCTCCTGTGTTTTTGAGTGTTATTGTT
>JBHLPA010000084.1:0-8628 GCA_048939935.1 Promethearchaeota archaeon
ATGTGAAGTGACAAACAACCAAGCTGTCCCTAAGTATCTTAATACCGCGTTGGTCAATCATTGATTCAATCACATCAAGCGCAGATGAGTCTGGTTGATCGTTTGTTTGTGGCCAACCACGCAAATGGCTACAACCAACATCAGCTGTTGCATATGATAAGCCCAATCCTTTTTTCCCTCGCGGGTCCCAAGCAGGCGTGTCAAGCCCTTTTACATGGACAGCGAAGGACTCACTCCCTTTGCCGATCTCTTTGGCGGCAAGACGTGTTCCTTTGGCAAAGATTGCACCAATTCCCTCTTTCTTGGCAATCATTCGCAGTAGTTTCTTTGCTCCTCTACAATCACCAAATGGGAGAGGGAATCCAATTTCTTCTTCGGAGAGAATACCTCTCTCATAAGCCTCCATTGCGAAAGCAATCATTCCGCCAGCGCTTATTGAGTCAATTCCAAGTTCATCGCAAAGATAGTTCAACTGGAATACGCATTGAGCATCATTGATACCAAGATTTCCTCCACACAATCCTAGCGTTTCATATTCTATTGTAGATTCAACTTCGGTTCCAGGCGAGAGTGGATTATCTGTTCTGTATGCATGAGTGCAACGCATTATACAATGTGGACATGAAAGATGAGCTCCAATGTACCATTTCTCGAATCTTTCTGGAGTCAGTAGTTCATATCCTTCAAAGTAACCATTCTGAAAATTCCGAGTTGGAAACTGTCCACGTTCATTCGAAACTTCTACAAGAAAGGGAGTTCCATATTTTTTGAAATCAGTGTCAGGTTTTTCATTCCATACCCTGGTGATTTCCTTATTCACCATACGAATTTCATCGCGATTATCTGCCTCAATTTTCCCAGTCCCCCTGACCACTATACCTTTCAATAGCTTCGAACCAAGAACAGCTCCTGCGCCGCCACGTCCAGTTTGATGAGCGAGTTCACAACAACCTGTTGCGTTCAGAACAAGATTTTCACCTGCTGGACCGATAACATAGACAGCAGATCCTTTAGCAGTCTGCTCATGCAGAAGTTTGGTTGCCTTATGAGTTCCCAGCCCCCGGAGTGACTGGCTTTCCCGGAATTCGACAACATCATTCTCTATAACTAGAGTGGTAAGTTTCTTTGATTTTCCAGTTACACAAAGCGCATCGAATCCCGCATTCTTAATCTCTTGGCCTAATGGACCTCCACAATGAGTATCTAGAAACAAACCTGAAACAGGGGACTTCGTTACAAGCGTCCATCTTCCAACATTTGGAGCAGGCAAGCCTTGGAGTGGCCCTGTCATGAAAAATAGGATGTTATTAGGACCCAATGGATCAGTCCCTTTTGGGAGATTCTTATAGAGGAGGTATGTACCCAGCCCTTTTCCTCCGACAAATTTTACATAGATTTCAAATGGTATCTCTTCTACTTGAGATATTTTTGTAGTTAAGTTAACCCAAAGGATTTTGCCATTCCAGCCTTTCATGTGCACCACTTCTGCATCGATGAATTCGTTGGTAGTCCTTTAATCAATCTCAATCTTTGTGATAGTTTCAAGGTCGATATTTCTAAGATTGGAGAGTATCGCCATCAGCACACCACTGATGACATTTGAAACAAATTCATTCATTTCTATTTCTTTTCCTTTAACATATAGTACGAAATCTGAGGTCATCTTAATACCTCCATAAAGAAAACAATCTGATTGGTCATATTAAGTGTTATAGATACAACGATGACCAGCATGAGTATTAGAGGATTTTACTTCTGGAGCCGAGTCCGATATGCATTTATACCCTTAACCTTCGTACCATCGCGACTGATGGTGACCTTCACCAAGTGAGGAATTTGAATATGGCTCAATTGAGTTCATTAAAGTCAGTAATTAGCGGTGTAGATAGAGAGAGTGAAAGAGTTGGTAGAATAGCAGGTTTTGGTAGTATCTTTGGCATTATTGCTGCTGCTTTTGGCCTTCTAATTGGAAAGTCACTCATCCCGATTTCGTTAACCTGGGAAATACAAAGTGTTGTACCCTTTGAATGGGTTATCGAAGAAACTCCGCTTTATGTCTTCTATGTTTCTATATTCATGGGATTAATAGCTGCAAGTTTTCTATTCCAAGCAATTGGATCAAGAAATCTTGGAAGTTATTTAGGTAGTGGATTCATGAATGTGTTCTGGGCTGGGTTCGTGATTGCCATTGGGGCAACTATCTTTATCCCAGCAGAATTCGAAACTGTGGTTAGCCAATCTGTAATTCCTGGGTTTTTAATCCCGATTTACTTCCTTGGTTCATTTTTCGCAATTGCATGGCAAATAGCGGCTGTAGTCTTCACAGATTCAGGTAAAACATGGATTGGATTCCTCGCAGGTTTATTGAACGCATTGTTCATTCCAGTACTTGCTATTGGCCAAGCATTGAGCCCATTGTTAATCTATGCAGCATATGGCATTCTATTAGTCGGTCAATTGATGAGTTTAATATTCTGGTGGTCACCGTTCAGCACGATTCGCGAGTTCGCAAGAAGTCCAGAAAAAGCCAAGTTCGCCTTCGGAGTAAGTGGAGTCCTGACCTTTCTCCTCGGTCTCTTTGCGGTTTTCAATGGGCCATTAGGCGAGTCTTCAGGAGTCCCAGTGTGGCATCCTTGGAGTATTCTATCTAGTGAAACAACATTCCGCACAAATCCGGCATTGATATTTGGACTTGTTTCATTCATGATGTTTTGGGTCATGCTAGCTCCTAGATTAGGGGCACGTGAACTGAAGGCTGCAGCAATTGGGGAGGACATTGTCAAAGGTGGCAACAAATACTTCATGCTGTTTCTCGCAATAATTGGCATCATAGCTGCAGGACAAGGTGGAGCTTCTATTAGTGGCGTTGGAACTTGGGGCTTTTTCATGGTAGTAGCTCCTGCAGGTGTTATGTTCCTGATGGGTGCAGCATATACTGCGAAAACGGATATGGTAACTGGTGTACCTCTGGTTGTTGGATCTGTTTTCATAATGATTCATCCTTATGTTCTCCTGCCACTGGTTCTCTACTCATGGATTCTCATAATTATTACACAAGTGTTTCTTATGATCGAGTCTTGGTGGAGAGGTTTGACTGGATTCTCACAAGGCGCACTAGCAGTCATTATTAGTCTAACAACATCAGTAGCGATTATTTTCTTCATGCTGGGTGTCCTTGGTAGTGGCCCATTGGCCCTTTGGCCAACAAACAGATGGTTCAATATTACATTGCTACCTAACATCCCTGCTTCTGTTCAGGGACCACTTATCATTGTCTTACCATTACTCGTACTTCTAGTACGGAATGTTTCGCTTTCTGGATATGCTCATGGTAGAGGATATTCATCAGGTGGAATCTTAATGGGAATTAGCGTCTTATTTGCATTCATGATTCCAGTAATTGCTGGTAATCAAAGCATTGCGCATCAAGCAAACACTGGAGCAGCACTCCTACTTGCACTTTATTCAATCAGTGTTGTTTTAGTGATGTCTTTGAACATCAGTCTCGCTAACGATGTTGAGGAACAAGGTCATGGATTTGAAGGTACACTCATCAAGGTGTCAACAATATCAGCTCTAATAGCAGCTGCTGTAGTAATCGTTCTTGTTCTGATAGCCTTTGCACCGGCACAGACATCACCAACACAGATTGCTACAATGATTTCCATCATGGTGACATTTGTTGTGGGTAGTGAAACACTCTCCATTTTGGGTTGGTTACTTGCGGGGATTCGTTTGGGTATGCTGAAGGAAGGCTTTAGTCTACAAAGAGTGTAAAACATCACTATCACACAGGATAAGTGAAAAACATTGGCTCCTGAAGTGAAAGGTGTTACAACATATTCTGAGGGAGCCTCTGTTTCAGTTCTCTTGATTCATGGTTTTGCTGCATCATCGGACGAATTGGCAACCCTACATGACTATCTCTCTAATAAGGGATATTCCACATTTTCAGTCCAGTTAGCAGGACACGGAACAACACCGGAAGACTTCAAGGCAACTACTTGGGAGGATTGGTATCAATCTGCCAAGGATGGACTTGAATATGTTCTTTCTTGGAACACAAAGTATGTTTTCATTGTTGGCTTCTCGATGGGAGGTTTACTCTCTTTGTTTCTTTCATCAGAAGGAGACAAAATAGATGGGTTGATAGCCATTGCTCCAGCACTGAAAATCCCAGGGTTTCTCTACAAACTTGTACCAGTCTTGAAGTATTTCATGAAATGGAGAGATGTTGATATTGAAGCTGCTCAATTAGTCTATGATGTAAAAAGATTCAAACTAAACAGAGAACCAGTGTCTGCGTACCATGAGCTGATGAAACTTCAGAGGGTTGTTAAGAGGAATCTAGGGAACATCACTGTACCCACAATCATTATTCAGGGAACAGATGACAAAACTGTTGATCCTGAAGGTGCACGGATTATTTACGAAGCGATTTCTTCAGAGAAGAAGGAACTGCACATGATTGAAGGAGCTGAGCATGTAATCAGTTGCCATCCAACAAGAGCTGAAGCATATCCCTACATCATCAAATTTATTGAGGGAATTGTTGGCTAAATGGAACTTCTCAGGATGTCCAGCGCAACATCAGGATAATCCGTGATAATTCCATCAACACCTATTCCAAAAAGCCGCTTCATTGTTACAGTATCGTTTACAGTCCAGGGATACACTCGAAGTGTGTGCATTTGAGCATCTTTGACAAGATCTGTAGAAACCAACTTATGATCCGGATTAATCGCATTTACCTCTAAATCAACAGCATATTGTACAAGGTCATTCATTTTGTCCTTAATCAATATGGCAGTAGCAGAATTACTGCTAATCTCTTTGATTGTGGAAAGTGCACCATGTAAGAATGATGAAATTACGATAGAATCATTCATTCCTGTCTTTTCAACCAAATCTAGAACTTCCATCTCAACTCCAATCACCTTTAATTCGATGTTTACTTGGAGTTTTCCAGAAGCGAAGGTCAATACATCTTCGAGTAATGGAATTCTTTCACCGTCACCAGCATCCATCTTCATAAGTTCTTCATAGGAGAAATTACGGACCTCACCAGATCCATCAGTTGTTCGATCTACAGTTTTGTCATGGATGCAGACTAATTGTCCATCAAGAGTTTCATGAACATCGAGTTCAATCATCTGTGCACCTAGCTCATATGCTCTTCTAAATGACAGAAGCGTGTTCTCAGGAGCATATGCTGATGCTCCTTTGTGTGCAATGACTATCTGACTTGCCAAAGGTGTCACTCTCGCAGATTGAGATCGTGTCAGGTTGCTCACTCAGCGTCGTCAGGACGCGCAAGTCCAGTCCCGCCGCATCGAGGACATGTATTCATCTCGTCTCCACTTCTAATCATACCTGTACCATTGCAATAGTAGCAGTCATCACTAGGGACCTCTAGTGAACGTTCGACTCCCCTGGCAAATGCCGCGCCAATTCCAACTAGGACTACTGCAAAGAACATCAAGAATAGTGAAACAATATACAAACCGGGTATTGGCAGAATTAGAAATAGTGTCGATAAAAATAGAGCGATTCCGAGAACAACTAATAGTAATCCAATTGTTTTTCGATCCATTGTCAATACCAATCCCTGCGCATGAAGGGACTCGAAAGGTTCCCTGCTTTATAATTTGTGGAGCCAGATAAAGATGGTGAAACAATAGACAAGTGGAAGCGTCGGGAATAAATAAGAAAAATCATCAAACTTGTAGTCCTTACTACCATAATCCATTTCATCACATTCTTTGGAATTCACTATTTTGCCAATGGTGGTAAACTACCTCGCACTTCGTTTTCGAATTGCTATTGAGTCTAATGAAACACTGGAAGTAAATCACCCGAAATGATAATAGTGTGCAATGAAGTTAATAATTGAATGCGGGAGACAAGAAGATGTCAAGAACAGACCTCTTTGCTAAATATACACAAATCTATGCAAGAGCTCGGGCAAAGGAAATAGTACCAGACGGAACGTTCGTGCGACAATTGATTGATATTCCGCGAAGAGATTACGATGTTGGTGTTTTCTTTAAATCAAAAAGGAAGAAGAGAATTGTTCAGCTCTACCTAGGAGGACCTATTCCAACCGAAGTCGGTACTCAGGAGGGCTTTCTAGAAACAGAAGACTCAACATATTTGAGTCGGAATATTCTCTCGAATTTCAAAGCAGTGGACTTTCTTAGAGTTGTGATATCAGCTGGGGATATTCTAACGAAGAAAGAACAACGAGTCGAATTTCTGAAAACAGGACAAAGAATGCTAGATGTAGTGTTGAGGAAATCGCGCAATATACTTCATGTCGGAGAACTCGCCCCATTCAGGTTTGACAGAAAAGTGAGGACATTGAGTGAGTTTCTTGGTTCAGAACTAAAGATGGATGACGTTTCCGTAGAAGCCGCCTCAATACCGTTTAATGTTGCAGCACCTGATTACATCCTTCTTGCAGATGGTTCGATAATAGTGGTTGATGATGAACCTCGCGTACCTCAGGCGGAATTCTATCTGGTTGGTGGAATCGGGTATAGATTTGACCGTACAGAGGGAGCCATAAGTGAGGAAAGGTTGTTCAGGACAACTACGGACCTTTCCGCTCAGGGAATAGATGAGGCTTACATTGATGGGATGATTAGAAGAGTAACAGAAGATTTCCAGAACAGACTCCACTCTTTAATTTTCGCAGATGTATGGAAGAAGGGGACATCTGGACCAGTAGGAGTGAACTTTGGTGAAGATCTCCTTGTCAAAGCTGAACCCAGTAGTGAGATCTGGGCAGGTGTCTTCGAGGTGTACGTGAAATCACCTAAAGCATGATGAAGTCAAAAGCGTCAATGGCAATGAACACCGCACGATAAGCATAGATTCTGAAAGTGTAAGTTGCTATTCCAGATGTAACTGCATCAATTGCTGAACGTAGAGAAGGCAATGAATCAGAACCAAATGCTTCCAAGTATGATGGAAGAGAGTCTACAGTGATTTGAATCACACCGTGGCCAAGAATCAGCGCGACATCATTTACGAATACATCAAGGTTTTCATACACACCATCAGGTCTTCCCAAAGTGTCAGTCGAATTCCCTATTTCACCAATCCTCAAGCTCACCGGCGACCATAGCCTGCTCACAGTACTGGAATATGAATGAACTAGATATTCACCAACATCTCCATTCATCTCATAGGAGAATCTTGAGCGGCTACATGATACAGAAACATGATCCCATTCCCTGAGAGATGCAGGGGTAACGCCACATAGTTTCATGGCAGTTGCATCGCCATCAAGGTAGTCATCTACTACAAAGGTTTCAACCAAGAGCCCAGTTTGAAAACCAGAATCTATTGCATCATCACGGAGTTGTACTGATGCATTCACAATACGGTCCTCATCCACGGAATAGATTGATGCTCTCATGAGTCCACCAAATCCTATGAGATCAAGGCTTCTAGTTCGCACCATCAATTCTTGCCACTCATTCCTTGAAAGGGTCATATCAAAGATGATGTATTCAGGACCATTGGTTATGTTCACTAACTCCACGTCCATTAATTGACTTAAAGCACTCCTATGGCTTTCATAGATGTCTTCAATCAATTCTGTGGTCGCAAGTGTTTCAGGGTCAATACCTGCGAGAGTGGCTCGGTCGGCAGTCAATGTAATCGAGTAGAGAATAGCAGTATCATTGAGAGCAATTAGCCAATTTCTCAATCTGGTCCAAGATGTTGTATCACTCTCAAGGACATGAAGATCTAGATAGAATTGGTTGGAAAGAATATCGGAGAGAAGTTGTGAAGTTGGTGTCACATTCTGATATGGATAATCGAACGTAGCAAGTGGAACACTAAGCCTAATCTCAGAAGTGGTTGTTACAGGTACATTCGCTATTGGATTTTGACCCATTATAACAATAGAAATCGGGAATGAGAGTCCCAGTAGGTTAACAAACAGAAAGTATGCAATTACCTTCTTTCCAGCTTGTCGCAACTTTCCACGAGGTCTGAAACGTCCCATAAAAAAGAGAGCTACTCCTGCAACGAGATTGAATCCCAAACAGATTAGGAAACCACGAATAAGAATTGATAACATCGCGAAAAAGACTGTGCAGATTGTTAGGAAGAAGAAATTCCATGCCGCGGTTCGGCCAAGATAGTATGCACGAATCATGATAGGCAAAATAATCATCATTGGTAGGATATAGAGCGCAATGGGTAATGAGTCCACGAATCCTACACCACTGAGAGTCATTCTGAGCGTGACAGAAACAAGCGCATACAGGATTAGTATCATATTCGCAACTAGAACTAGAGTGATGAATCGGTGAAGAAAAAGATCATATTTTGGAAGTGCATTCACACGGCGCCTCACATTTCTTCGGGCTTCAAGCAGCTGACTCATTTATCTTCCCTCAAGATTCAAACTATAGAGTAGATAAGGTTGATGGGCTTAACCTTTAAGATGATGTGGTGTTGGTTTCAAGGTGTGAGTGATTGGCTAGTATGTATGATGTAGTCGTGATTGGAGCAGGTCCGGGCGGAGCAACTGCTTCTAGACATCTTGCTAAGATGGGTTTGGATGTCTGCATGATTGATAAGGATACATTTCCTCGCGACAAACCATGT
>JBHLPA010000085.1:0-8613 GCA_048939935.1 Promethearchaeota archaeon
GAAGAGTGTAATCATCGCTCCGATAAGGAGGAGAAAAATAGCCACATCAGTTTGAATGGCCGATACGTAATCACGTAAGATATATGCTGTAGCAGAACCAAGTAGCATCATAGCTGAAACAATCTCTGCTACAAGAGTGATGGTTGCAGTACCTCTGAACATTGAGCCAACATCGAGAAGTTCTTCATCAGACAAAGTAGTTCCCTCCAATTGCGTGCACGATTATTGAGATGCAGAGCCTCATAAAGACTTGTTGTTGCTAGTGAGAAAGCTCAATAAGAAGCATGCATTTGACAAGGTGGCGATGATAAAGTGACAAATCTCCTACATGATATTCCCCCAGGCCCGAACCCTCCAAGTGAGATCTATGCCATTGTTGAAATGACAAGAGCAAGCAAAAACAAGTATGAATATGATGCAGATCTCAATCTGTTCAAGTTAGACCGTGTGCTGTATACCTTCGCTCCTTTTGATTATGGATTCATTCCCCAGACTCTTGACCACGATGGAGACCCATTGGATGTCATCCTTCTCATTTCGGAACCCACTTTCACCTCATGTGTTGTTCATGCAAGACCGATTGGCATTATGGAGATGGATGACGCTGGGAAGATTGATGACAAGATAATCGCAGTCCCAATGAATGAGCCATACTATCGTGACGTGAAGAGCATCATTGACCTCCCACGGAGTAGAATGGATGAGCTACGGCACTTCTATGCAACATACAAGATTCAGGAAGGAGGTCATACAGAAATCAAGAAATTCAGAGAACTAAACGATGCATATCATACGATAACTCGGTGTATGGAAGACTATCAGAAAGATCTGTCATCCTAATCCACACCAAAATAATCTAAAGGAATTTGAAAAGCAGCCAGACCTCGAGTTGGTACTATGGAGAAAAAACGACTCTATCGCGTAGTTGTTTTCGATTTTGATGGAACATTAGCAGACAGTATGCCCTTTCTGCAGAAGATAGGAGTCGAGGTCATGATGAAGCATTATGCTGTGTCAAAGGAAAATGCAACAGAGAGATATGTATCAACCACGGGTCTCCCGTATGAGCACCAAATCAAGCTCAACTTTCCAAACGATCCAAGGAATGAAATCGCCATTGAAGAGTTTGAGCAGCTTAAGATCAAGCGTATCTATGAGCAAGAACTATTTCCTGATGCAGAAGAAACAGTGAGAAAAATCAACCAAATGGGATTCGATGTATTTGTTTCGTCATCCACATTTCAACCAACTGTGGAAGAGTACTTTAAACGAAAAGGAATTCTTGACTTATTCAAAGCAATTGTTGGATATCGACCCGGATTCGAAAAAGGGGCGGATCACTTCAAGCATATTAGTACATCCTATGACATTCCTTTCGAATCAATGCTCTTTGTGGGAGATTCACTGAAGGATTTTGAGAGGTCCAAGGGATTCTGTGATTTCATAGGTGTGATAGGTCTATTCGATAGTGAACAATTCTACAAGGCAGGTCACAAAGGACTGTTGATTTCTCACCTCATTGAGTTGCCGAGTCTCATTGATTATTCTGAAACGTTATCTTAAGATGCAGCTGCGTAGATGGTAATTCCCACAAGGGTAACTAGAATTGTCAGGCTAGAACAAAGATGGTTGCTATGCGTCTACTTCAACTGGAACTGCTGGACCTTGGCCACGCACTTTGTTCATCTTTTCTAGAATTTCACGAATATGGGGAATAAACGGTTCCGGAACTGTAACGATGTTCTCGGGAGGTAGATTCTCAAGGACGTACAGAATTTTTTCAAGTGTGTGTTTTTTCATCTGTCGACAAACGGCGCCTTCAAACATCGGAATGATGGTCTTGCCTGGATGTCGCTTCTGCAATTGCTGAAGTAAGCCCATTTCCGTAGCAATTATGAAGACCTTGGCATCGGATTCGGCGACCGTTCGAACCATCATCCCTGTTGATCCCACCATGTCTGCAGCCTCCTGAAGTTCTATTGGACATTCAGGATGCGCGATTGTAACTGCTTCAGGATATTTCTCTTTCAGCTCAATCAACATGCTTAGATCAAACATATTATGGACATAACAATGACCTCTTTGATCTAGGTCAATGATTTCGATGTCTGTGTGGGATCTCACGTAATCTGCGAGATTCGCATCAGGTCCGAAAATCACACGACTAACACCAAGCGACTCAACGACCTCAACTGCGCTACCAGAAGTGCATATCATATCAGCTTCTGATTTAGCCTCAGCAGTTGTGTTTACATAGACAACAACTGGTACACCAGGATACTCCTTCTTCTTTTGGCGAACTTTCTCTGCATTAAGGTAGCCTGCAAGTGGACAGAGCGCTTTGGGGTCGGGAATGTAAACAGGAACATGAGGAGAAAGAATTGCAGCCATCTCAGCCATGAACTTCACACCTGCAAAGATAATCATATCATATCCGCTGACCTCAGCAGATTGTCTAGCTAGTTGCAGGGAATCACCAACAAAGTCTGCAATCTCTTGGATCTCGATGATTTGATAGTTATGAGCTAGAATGAGTGCTTTACGCTCTTTCTTCAGTTTGAGGATTCGTTCCTGTAAATCCTTGGTGTTATTAACCATCGGTCACACCCTAAGTTAGCCCATTTACCAGCGCTTTTAATAAAATTCCATACGGCAACTATTGACAACTTAAGATTGATGTGGCAACATTTGCCAATTCGTCAGTGTCATTTAAGTGTAAATTGTAGCCTACTGTGAATTTGACCTACTTGGAGGAATATAAGACGAAGGTCGGTGTTGCATCAGGATTAGAGGCAAGTATTCTAGAAGACACAAGATACGTGATTGAAAGTCTTCAGAAGAACAGCATCGATTTTGTCGTTGATGATAAGTTGTCTGAATACCTGAAAGATATTGCGGGAAAACCAGTACGAAAAATGAATGTTGACATCCTCATCCTCATTGGCTCCGATAGATATCTTCTCAAGCAACTTCTAGAAATCGGTCGTTTAGACACACCTATTCTACCACTCTCATCAAAAGGACAACCTGACTTCCTCTTTGAAATATCAGCAACCAGCTTTGATGGTGTTATTGAAGACTTACAAGATGACAAATGGAAACAAGAAGAACGCAGACGCATTGTAGCTGAAATTTCAGGAAAAGAAACTCCACCACTCCTCAATGACATAGGGATATTCGCTAAGCGGAGTGCTACAATCGTACGCTACTCATTATTAATCGATGACGAGCATTTTTGGAAGGATGGGAGTGATGGCCTTATTGTAGCTACGCCAACAGGAAGTACAGCATACTCTCTCAGTGTTGGTGGACCAGTCATCCTCACCTCTTCACCAGTGTTTTCGATAATACCTGTAAATAGCGTGAATCCAGCTAGACGACCTCTAGTCCTTGCGGATGACCACAAAGTTGAGATTAGAGACCTCACTAGCTCTGTAGCAATCGAAGCAGTACTTGATGGTCAAATACGAAGAAAAGTAGACAATCAACCGGTTCGAATCAGGAAGTCTGACTCTAGCGCTTCATTTGTGAAATTCTCAGAGGAGAGAGTGGAATCTCTCCGAGGGAAGTTATTAGCGAAGACAGAAACTGCAGAAGATGTTGCACACGAACTCCCACCGAGTGCTAAACTGGTCTTCAAAGTTCTTGAATATCAAGGGCAGCTTAGTCAAAAAGAAATAATCGAAGAGACCATGTTACCACCACGTACTGTTCGTTATGCACTCTCACTTCTGATGAGTGAAGGATTAGTTACAAAGAAACTTTCTCTAAGAGACAGTAGACAAGGACTTTACCATGTCACCAACAAAGCCTAAGAAGGGACCTTACACCACAATGCATACGAAAATCGTGTGATTACTATGACCACAAAGAAAGGAATTCCAAAGACAAAGAACAAGGTAATCAAAGCATTGTTCAACCAAGCCATCTCAGACATCCAATTGGTCAGAAAAGGAAAGAAGTTACCGGATGAAACTGGACCTTTTGGTGAAGCAAGAGAATTCCTTGCCTATGAAGTTTCAAAGACACAAGATCCCCCAGTTGAGGATCTTTCCCTAGCTGAAACAGCAAATGCAATCTTGATGGAGATCTTCAGAGATGCACGGGAGGACCCCACACAAACTGAAATCATCGAATCAATGACACTATGTCTCTATGGGCTTGTACTTGGTAATTATGACGATGAAGACTTCAGGTACATCTACAGGTACTCATTGAAGCACGTTAAGAATCAGAATCCAGTTGAGAATTGGTTGCGCAAAGCGTTACTCTTCCTCGCAGCTACTAGATACGAATCTGGGAAGGACGTGATGAGTGATATACGGAAGTGGCTTCAGTTTCTTGGAGCTCCTGTTTTCAACCCTTATTCCTTCAGTGATTTCGCTGAGGAGTTCGATATAGAAATCAAATCTGTTCTTGACTCAGAGGAGTTGAGACTTGTTGACTCATTAGTACGACACCCTCAGTATATCAAAGAAGCTGTGGAAGGAAAACCATTCCTTGAAGTTATGGAAGCTTGTAGAGAATGGACTCCCGATGCCTTGCTATCTGAGTTATTGAATGTGGCAGAGAACGAGGTGTATGCAAATGCCTCAAACTTGGTCACGAAAGATATGAGCGTCAGTAAATCAATCGAGGTCATCAAGAAACACTTTGAAGGAAGTAAATTTCAAAGCCAAAAGAAAACTGTCTTACCAGTTCGATTGCAACAATTAGAAAATCCCCCACCCGGCGAAGCAATTGATCCAGTTATATTTGAGTTAATACCAAAGAAGCTTAGAATGGGATTGCTCCCTGCTGTAGCATATTCAAGCAAAACCACTAGTATTGAGATTATATTTCTCGGTGGACCTCGTATCGGTAGGAGTGGCATCTTAATCAAGACAGATACAGGAGGAATACTGCTTGACTTTGGTCTCTCCGTGACCAATCATATGATGCCTGAGTGGGTTCCTGAACTTGAAATGATTGATACAGTTTTAGTTAGTCATGGTCATCTGGATCACTTGGGATCTCTACCAATTCTGTTTGACAAATTCGATGGCAAATGGTGTTCTGTTGGACCTACGGGGGGTATTGCGAAGATGCTCCTCATTGATGCCATGAAAGTTGGAACTCCTGCAGCACCTAGAAGGTACAATAAGTTAGATTTGATATCACATTTCAATGAAGAAAATATAAAGAAAACAACAGACAATCATGTAAGACTTGAATATGGTAAGAGCAACGAAGTCGGACCGGGAATTGTGGTCACACCGATTGATGCATGTCATATTCCAGGAAGTGCTGCGTATCAAATCGATATTGAAGGCGTTAAAATTCTCTACACTGGTGATTTCAACATGGATGAGTCAGTTCTGTTTCCAGGAGCAAATCTACCCACTGACTCAGATTACGTGATTTTCGATGGAACATATTGGAACAGAGAGGACTTCAATCGCAAAAAAGTGAATGAAACAATCAGCAACATTGCGGGAAAGTATGGCCCATTAGTTATACCTAGTTTCGCAGTGGGACGTTCACAAGAGGTCCTCATGATCTTAGAAAACCTTGGTATCACTAGAAACCGAAATGTGATGGTAGCAGGAATGGCCAATCATATTACAAATCTTGTTGGAGTCAAGGGTCATTGGCAGAGTATGAAGAAGAATAAGATTCATCTCGACAAGGAGGATATCTTGGTTTCAGGAGGAGGCATGGTAGGAGGAGGACTTGCAAGGCATCACTTCAATGAACAACGTAACAACCCAGAAGCTGCCGTGATCTTGTGTGGCTACCTTGCTCCAAGAACGCCAGGTTGGAATTTACTTAATGGATATGAACCGCATGATTGTAAGTTGGAATACGCTAGGCTTAGCGCTCACTCTTCCGCATCGAACCTCGCAGACTACATAAAATCATGCAGTGGGAAAAAGTTCATGGTCCACACACCGATAGAAAAAGCACCAAAAGGAATTATCATTCCTGAATATCGAGAGAGGGTTGTAATCAAAGTATGAAACTATGCCACGACCTCTAGTACACCATCTAGCACCAGCTTGGTTGCTACGAATTTCATTGCAGGAAGGCTTACATTCAACTTCTTTACTACATCCTGCAGAGGGATAGTTCCATCACACAAATCGACAAACTTGACAACAACACTACCATACGCTTTCTGAGTGTCCTCATCGACAATTCCCATCTTCTTCAAATGACTAGTAGGACCAATCTCAACTTTGAAGTCAATCCAACCATACTGATTCATAATCTGAAGGCAACCAAGTACAGTTTCTCGTGGAATATCCAGACTACGGACAAGACCACCAACAGTATCATTACTCTCAATAGCAGTCTTTACCGCAACAATGGCTTGACCCACATCGCGATTCTCAAAGGGTAATGGTTTTCCAGCCTCTCTGGACCGGATAATGTAATCAAAACTAATGGGTTTCAAGGGCAGTCTTGTAAGGACCTCGAAAACTGATGACTCAAAGATTGATTTATCGCCATCCCATGTGTCCCAAACATCCTGATACCTCTGTTCAATTTCAAATAAGAGTGAAGTCAGGAGACTTCTCTGTTCATCTTCCTCACTGTCATTGGTAACAATGAGAGCAAGAACAAAGTGTTTAGATTTTTCAACCATCACAAGATTTCCTTCATGTTCGATGGTTTCTAGAGCATCAGTTGTACTGGTCCCATCAGAAGACTCAGCATCAATCCCTCCAAATGAGTCCAGTGCTGAAATCAATGATGCAACCGCATTTGTGTCAATTTCATCATCAGCATATTTGAGGTGATATGCCACATCAGGCATTCCCTCTTTTTGCACGATAAGCATAAGATGAAGTATTTTAGCTCGGTCCGTGGTTGGTCTGATTATCACCCGTTCAGAGGGAGCCGTTTCTGATGTAGCTTCAGCGGCATCAGCAATTGCGACTGCTTCGCTACTTGTAGGAATCGGGGTCTCACTGATTGCTTCAATACTGCCTTCGTCATAGGGAACCGATTCATACCCTGTTTCTGCAGATTCTGATGAAGCGGGCGGGGTTGCTGCCGCCGCTGCGGCCGCTGCACCTCCAGGTCGATCCATTTCTTCAGTTCCCCTCCTGACAGTAATCATCTCGCTGATTGGGAGATCAGGTAGTGTAACCCCTACAGTCTTTGCAGCGACCTCAAGCATGAGTCGAATGAACTCCTCGCGCCGTGTCTTGTCTGTAGCCACCATTGGAAATGTGGGTGCTCCAAGCAAACGTTTGATCTTTTCAGCCTTCATGGACTCTGGTAGGTCTTGCTTGTTGGCAATAATGAATAAGGGGACCGCAGGAGCCTCTTTTCGAATGTTACGAAGCAGAGATTTGGTCTGCATTACATTTCTGAAACTGGAGTCAGTTATTAGAAATATCACATCCGTTCCACTAAAGTAGAATGACCATAAGTCCTGAAATACAGCCTGTCCCGCGAAGTCCCAGACTGTTACAAGGAAGGTGCCGAATTGTATAGTTTCCGATGAATCCACAGCTACTTCGATTGTTGGTACATACCCTCCGGGAGCAGGCTCTTTTCCAAATAGGAGTCTGAGTAGTGTGCTCTTACCAACACCACCACTACCTACGAAGCTTACCTTGAATCTAGTGAATATGAGCTCGCCGAGGATTTCATCCAGATTATCACGGATGTAGCCAATGCTATTACCGCGCAGAGCTGTGGACACTCTCGCAGCGCCTTCACGGACGCGATGTTGAATGACTCTGTCTTCATCCCGACCGTCTGTAACGAGAAGAAGCAGCATATCTCCATCTACTTCTCCGTGGAAAACTTTGTGTTTCTCAGCAACAAAGACAGGTGTGTCTTTTGATAGACCATCAGTCGTGTGAAGATCATTGTAACCAGCAAGAAACTCTTGAATGTCATGATCAAGAAAATCAATCTTCCAAAACCTAGTTCTCACCACAACGTTGCCATCAGTCTTCTCAATCAATAACACGTTGTGTATCACTGAAAATCACACTCTGCATTGCATCTTGATAATTCGTGAGTCGTTATCTACTTTTCTCGCGTTTTTCATTATGGAAACCATCTATGAACCTTATGTGTGCGTGCATTAACCATCTTTTATTGTTATTATCTCTCTCCTGTGAAGTTCTGCAAAGACTGTCACCAAAACACTTGGTTGCAGCTTCAAGTTAGAGGCAATCTGTTCTATGGTTTCTTTACCATCTACAAGCCCTATGATTTCATCAACCCTAGAGTAGAGAGAAAGAACTTCATCATCTGGTTCTTGTAACAGAACTGGAATATCATCAGGCCCAATTTTGAGTTCGAATTCGATTGCGCCCATCCTATGAAGGAGATGAATGGCTCCCAAAACCATCTCTGGACCTTTTCCAGGAACAAGTAGAGACATTGTCATTGACCCATCCAGACGGTTCCATACCGCCTCAATGAAATCACGGAGAGGTGCGTTTTCAAACCGTTCCCAGAGAAGAGCTCTGGTTTGTTTTGGAGCCATTCGTGTGGGGATTACCTCAGGCGGCAATGTCGCTAGTAACTTCAAGGTGAATGGTGGAGACCTGAAAAGATCTGTTGGATCATCTACGACCTCAGGGACTTCATCCATAAAGAGATCAG
>JBHLPA010000086.1:0-8495 GCA_048939935.1 Promethearchaeota archaeon
ATCTGGCTCTTGAGGAACAACATGAGAGTCCACCATTTATCAAGTTCTCTCACACTAGTTATCCCGGTTTTGAGGCACATCTGTTTGCAATTGCAGACGCTTCATTGTGGAATCCCGTAATAAGCTCAGATTATGATGTTGTTCTTTCAGGGCACGAGAAATCTGTAGATCCTCATGAACAATGGTCCAATCTGTTTACGGTCATGAACGAATTAATGAGGTCTCTTGAGCAATATCGACAGGGACTAAAACTTGGAATAATTCCAAGTACAAAGTGGGCCTATTATGAGACTAGTTGGTACCGTGAAAATTGGGCGAAACGGTCGTATGGAATGACACCTGTAGAAGACTTTCTTTACCTGGTCGATGAATCAATCAGACCCCATATCAAGCAATTGAATGAGTTGGGTTTTTCAACTACTCAAAGTTGCTCAGGACTACCCTTAGACCATATCGACAGAGAACCCTACCTGCCCTATGTGATGTTTGACGAGAGGACATATCCGAGAATTAGTGCGCATTTGTTCACTCTTGCGGACATCTCGGGGTGGATCCCTAGCTATGGTCCTCACAATTTTGACATTGAATTCAGGCTTAATAGTCCCAGAGATGCTGAAAGATTTTGGGACCGGTTAGTTGGAAACGCACATAAGCTTGCTAAACTTCTGGCTGGGTACAAGGAGCAGTTTGTGCGATAAAATACATTTTTCCGTATTCCCTAAAAGGAACCTTGTATCCTTTGTATGTGTGCCAATTGACAGGACATTCAGGAAGAAATGGAGAGTTTCCAAAGAGCATCAGGGGCATCCCGTGTGGCACTCCCCTGAGAACGAAGGTGCTGAAATACATGGTCAAATCGTGGGTGTCGACTTCTCGCTCTGTTTTGGTTGTGAGAAATGTATCGATGCATGTCCCACAAATGTATTTGATCTAATAGAGTATAAACCAGGAGAGCTCCTAGCTGACCCCATAAGAGAGGATGATTGCATCCTTTGTCTCGTGTGTGAGATTGCTTGTCCTGTTGAGGCTATCAGTATAATAAGAGAGGGTGGATCTGAGGATACCTTGGATTCATTGCTAGAAGGAAAGAGAGGATGAATTATGTTTGATATTTTGCTAAGCGAAGATGAACGAAACATACGGACTGAAGTTCGGAAATTCGTGCGAGATAAGGTGGATCGTGACCTAATCCTAGCTATGGATAGTAAAGAAAAAGAGTATCCATATGAATTCATCAAAGCTGCCGCGAAAGAGAATCTACTAGGAATGCGATTCCCAACGAAGTATGGAGGAAGAGGTCTGGGCTGGGTTTCTGAGATGGTAGCTCTTGAGGAAATAGGAGTGCTTGGAATAGCTCTTGGTTGTGCGTTTTCTTTGCCAAGTATTGTTGGTGAGGCAATAAACAAATTTGGGACGCCAGAACAGAAAGAAGAGTATCTACTTCCTACTTTGCAAGGAAAGAAAATCTGTGGAGAAGGTCTCACCGAACCACGGGGTGGCTCAGACTTTTTCGGAACAAACACAACTGCGATTAAGAAGGGAAGCTCTTTCATTGTAAACGGTGAGAAACGGTTTGTAGCTGGAGGTGTGGGGGCTGACTACTTTTTAGTATATGCAAAGACCAACTTTGAGGCGCTACCACATGAATCTCTCAGTGCGTTTCTCATAGATAGGGATATGGGTGTGAAGGTCGAGGAGGAGTATGAGCTTTTGGGCTGTCGCGGAATGGGTGCGGCTAGGATCGTGATGAAGGATATTGAGGTTCCCGAGAAAAACCTTGTTGGATCTCTCGATGATGGCAATTCTATCTTCAACGCCATGATGGTGCCTGAAAGGCTGACCTCTGCTGCGGGACCCATAGGTATGGGTCGGGCTTCGATTGAAATTGCTGTTCGATATGCAGACAAAAGAGAGGCATTCGGACGAGCAATAAAGAAGTTTGAGGCAATTAGTTTCAAGGTTGCTGATTGCACCACACAACTTGACGCAGCAAGAGGGCTTGTCCATCGAGCTGCCAAGAAGGCTGACACGGGGGAGTGGTGTAGAAAAGAGGTTTCTCAAGCTAAGGTATTTGCTACAGAGGCTGGTTTCAATGCTGTACATGAGGCAATGCAGATACTTGGTGGGATTGGTTATACTGATGTCTATCCGATTGAACGTCTTTATCGAGATGCCCGACTTGCGACTATATGGACAGGTAGCAATGAGGTTCAGAGGCTCATCATCCAAAATGAAGTGTTCAGAGAGATATTGTCAGAGGACAAGTTACTCAAAAGGGATGTAGAGTTGGATACACCTGGTGCTCACAAGATTGATGAAAAAGTGTATACTGAGGACCCGAAGAAATACTATCCCTCCTAGGTCCTCTTCTATCCTCTCTTTTCGGAACCGTTTCCAAAAATTCATATGCTTAACAATAATAAACATACTCGTTGATAATAAAGAGGATTAAAAATGGGTAAATTTGTTTGTCCAAAGTGTGGGGCAGAAGTTTCTGTACCCGTTCATTGTGGAAAAGAAATGCATATCGAAGGTGACCAGCTAGTATGCTGGATGGGTGCCACATGTGGTCATCAAGACATTCCTGAACACTGTGGTACAGTGATGGAAATTAAAGACTGAGTAATTGGAACTAGTTTGTGGGGCAATTTATGATTTTAGAAGAGATTTTGAAAAGACGAAGTAGAAGAGCTTTTTCTGACAAACCAGTCTCTGATGAAATGCTGAATTCAATATTGGAAGCTGGTCGGTTGGCTCCCTCTTG
Organism: Promethearchaeota archaeon; assembly: GCA_048939935.1. Lineage (GTDB taxonomy): Archaea > Asgardarchaeota > Thorarchaeia > Thorarchaeales > Thorarchaeaceae > SMTZ1-45. The sequence continues at coordinate 2,765 of JBHLPA010000086.1, forward strand.
TATGAACAAGCAGGCATGGAACTTCATTGTTTTACGAGGTCCTGGTGTTCTGGCAAAGGCTCATGAGGCGCTGAGTATGGGGAATGCATACGGAAAAGCAGCTCCTGTGATGATTCTGGTTGCCGCAAAAGAAGATGGAGGCTGTTCCTCTCATGGACTACCTTACTTCATGATGGACGCTGGTCTTGCAGTGGAGAACATGCTTCTTCAGGTGGTTCATCTTAGATTAATTGGACATCCAATTGCTGGGTATAATGAAGACCATCTGAAGGATATTGTAGGTATCCCTGATGAGTACAGAATCGTGACTGTCATATTTATCGGGTACGAAGGGGACCCCTCGTTACTTGATGAACGATCACAAGAAAAAGAGAATGCTCCTAGAAAGAGAAGAGACCTCTCAGAAATCGTTCATTGGAATCACTGGTAGTATGCATTGTCATTTTTGATGGAAAAGGATTAATGGCCTCTCATCCTAGTACTTCTATGCCGCGGAGGATATAGGATGCAAAGCACATCCATTATTGAAGCAATCATTCCTGGTATTCCTGGAATATCAATTGGATTCATACTAGGATACATTCTTGGGGGGGTGTCCAGCATAAGCTTCAATAAACGCGTTTTTTTGGGACTTATTATCAGTCTTTTTGGTGGGATGATAACTAGTCTCCTGTTCTTATCACCACCCCTCAACACCTATATCCAATCTCAAGGTAATACTTTCGAATTACTACTGTTCCTGATCCTCTCATACTTCGGCGGATATGCATTAGGTGCAGGATCCAATTGGGCACCACCTCCTGAGAAACCACCCGAGCGACACATCATTTACGAGGATGATGACGACGAAGAAGACTTTGATAGGGAAATAGAAGAAGCAATGGGCACTGACTTCAAAGCCAATAACAGTTAAAGGCATTGATTCAGACGAATCTTCGTAAATGAGCCCTTAGGAGGCAAGTTAGAAGTGCGAAGGACGCTACCACATTTTCTTCTGATGTTCTCGATTACCTGTTTATTGTGGTCGAGTGTGTTTATACCAGTTCAAGCAGCACCTCCAGATGGTTGGAGTGGAGACGCTAGTTTAGGATTCTTACTAGATGTAAATGGAGTAAATGCAATTACCTCCAATTCTTCAAATCCGATTCACCTTAACGCTTCGGAATCTGTTCTAATCAATGTGACAGTAGCCTCAGGAACAGATCTTACTATACACACAGTGACATTTACTATGTCCTACATGTCTATTCCAATTATCTCTAATACATCAACTCTTGATTATGCAATGCCGAACAACTCAACTGCAGGTTTCACCCTCGGCCCAATCCCACTCTTTAGTTATTGGAATCTCACACTTGTCACAGGTACAGTAGCTGGCGCCCTTTCCTTCAACTATTCCAATGCTACCACACCCGGAGTGAACAAGACAGTAAGCGAAGACTTCGTCTTACGAATTGGTCCAACTGGGATTGGTGTTCTATACTCAGTTAGTGGTCTCATTACTGTTGGCTTTGCTGTGATGTCAGTGTTTTCCCTAATCCTGTCTCTTGATGAATTTCAGCGTGGAATTATGGCTTCGTTCAAGTTGAAAGGTGCAACTCGAGGCTCAGATGTTGGTATCTTTCCATCAGCAGTTGTTCTCAGAAGGAAACCAAAGAAGGATGCAGAAACAATTGACAAGGATGAACTTGTAAGACGAGTGAGTTCTGCCGCTGAAAACTCTTGGGATGGAAAACGGTGTCCCCAATGTGGTCGAAAATGGAAGAAGAACGCACCAACCTGTGGAAAATGCGGAATTGACGAAACTTCTGCAGTCCAGCATTTCTCTCATGATATTGCAGAGTACGCTCCAAAAGCTCTAAGGGTAATTAAACCAAAGTCCAAGGTGGCAGTTGGACAACTTGGAAAGAAGCTACGACTTAAGCCAGACAAAGCCGGAGCTCTGGCTGCAGCACTGGTTGATATGGGGGTTCTTCAAACAAAAACTGTCAAGGTGCCTTTAAAGAAAGTGGCATTCTCAGGAATGACACTAGCGGGAATTTACTGGTCACTCATGCAGATGTTCTATGGCGCAAACCCTGATTGGGTAGTGGTTCTTCTCACAACAACTGCTGGTCTTGTTGTGTCTGTCCTTATTGGATACCTCATGAATTTTCTTGCCAGAATCCCCGCGCTGGGATATGATTAGACAATGGCGTGGAACGGGGCAACCCGTTTCATTCCTATTCTCTCTGAAGATACTGTCAAGACATATAACAAGGACTTCCAAATCCACCAAATGACGGGACTGTGTGGTTTATGAACACTGATACATTTGAAAATTACAAATCTGAATGGGAAAATGATGAGGTTCTTGTGAAGGTGCCATTCAGTGCTGCTGGCGTTGGAACTACAATTGTACTGACATCAAAGTTCACAGGCAAAATGATGTTACTAGATGTAGGCGATGGTGTCCTCAGAGACCTACTATCTTCAGGGAACACCGACTTTGTTCATGACATAGATCCAATCGCAATCTCACACGGTCATTTCGACCATGTCGGAGGTCTTCATTCCTTATTTGGCTTTATGAGAATGTTAAACAGAACCAATCCCCTCAGCATTTTGATTCCAACTGGATGTGCTGAAGCAATCAGTATAATCAATGGTTATCGTGATTTATATCGTTCAACCTTGCCTTACAAGATATGGTACCATGAACTCTCACAAGGATCTGGATTTGACACTGATTTTTTCAAGGTGAAGTCTGTTGAGGTTGAGCATTTTTCCAGTGAGTTTGATCAAGGTACAGGCGAATTAGAACCCGCGTTAGGATTCAGGGTGTTAATTGGTGGGACGACTATTGCATATTCAGGTGACACACGATTTTGCCCTGGTGTCGAAACTGTTGTCCGTGATGCAGACCTAGCAATTATCGAAGCAACGATGAAAGACAAACCTGAATCCAACTCTGAAAACCAAGTGCATCTCTCAATTGCTGAAGCAAAAGACCTTGGAAAGCTTGCAAAGGAGTATATCCTGATACATAGGATTCCTGAAATACCAAAATAAAGAATCTACTTACAAGACTGGTAGCAAGTATTGAACCACAGCATATACTGGGAAAGTGACAACAAGAGAGATTGGGACTGTAATAATCCACGAGATGATAATATTCCTGACTTGTTTCATGCGAACAGGAGTATTTGCAACATATCCTACTGCAATCAAAGCAGCTACAAGCACATGAGTACCGCTGAGAGGCAGTCCAAAATAAGTTCCAACGAACATTATCAACGCAACAGAAACGCTTGCAGAGAGTGCAGATGAAGGGGTCAATGTAACTACTTCTGTAGCAAGAACTTTGATGACTTTTCTCCCTATTATTATCAATCCACATCCCATACCCAGTCCCCCCACAATTAAGGGTATATAGAATCCAGGTATTGAGAGTGCTCCAATCTCTATTGGACTACTAAACATTGGAAGGTTTACAAGCGGAGCAACAGCATTTGCTACATCATTGCCTCCTCGGCTCAAACCTGTTACAATCAAGAAGACTGCTAGTCCATATGCTGCAATCTGCTCCTGTCGCTCCCTTCCCGACAGCCCCTCCGCCTTTTTCTGAACCCGTCGCACCAAGGAGAAAACAAGTCCAGCAATGAAAAATCCGATTAGAGGTGATATGATCCATCCTGCAAAAATCTCGATTAGTACTCCTATGTTGATAGCTTCAGCGCCCCATTCTGAGGCACTAACAAAAGGAGCTGATATTGCCACACCAATCACCGAGCCCACGATGCATTGAGTGGTGCTAATAGGCAATCCCTTTGTTGATGAAACAATCAGCAACCAAATCGTCATTGAGATAAGAATAGCGAATACCATCTGCAGTGACAGTTCATTCCCTGTCACTAAGTCTGATCCCACTTTTTCTGAAACACCACCACCTAGCGATATTGCTCCTACCAAGTTGATGAATGCACCAATAATCACTGCTAACCTCAAACTGAACACATGGGACCCAACTGCAGGACTCATTGTTTCATCATTACTTCCAATGGCAAATGCAACAATGAAGGCAATTACTAGAAGAATGATGGCCAATGGTTCCAAGGATGTCTACTCTCCATCTATGAGTATTTTATCGCTAGCTCCCGAATATAATCCCCTGTAAGCTCAGATCTGATGGCGATATCCAAGACGTGCTCTGACACACTCTTGAAAAAGTGTACATCTGGTGCTTTATACTTGGAAGTCCTGAAGAGATCTTTTAGCAGTTTAAACTGGATGTCTCTTGCCTCTTCTCTTACAAGGTCAATCTTTCGTGTTATCTCCACTGATTTTTTGAAATCCTTGAAGAGGTATTTCACCGCATCTTGTAAAAGGTCTGTACAAATCCAACATTTTTCTGCGATGTCCTCTATCTCCTCTGGTGGCTTCATTCCCTTTCCAACGGCAATCATTCTGATTGCATCTTCTGCAGCATCGATGATTCCGTCCATGTGACTGGTAAGAAGATGCCTCTCTTGTGATTGCTGTGGAAGAAACGCATGTTCTGTGAGAATCTTCTCAACTAGGGTTTCTTTGATTCTATCAGCGTTTCTCTCCAGCTCGATAATCTCTTTTTCAAGTTCGTCTAATGTATCATTGTCTCCTTTGACCCAACACTCAGCTGCTACACGCATTTTGGCACTGGCGGACTGCAATGCTTTGCTTAGTTCAAGTATACACCCTTCTGCTTGTTTCTGTAATTTCTTGTCTCCTGATCCTAAGATTTTCGAGAATGTCCCCATCGTGGTTCACCTCTAAAGAAACCAGTACAGTTGAATATCTCTCCAACTTTGAGTATCCGGGGTACCAAATAGACCTTACGTAACTATTACGCATCCTCAACTATAGCTCTGATTCGAACTATTCCGGCTCCAATTTTCTTCTGCTTCTTAATCTTAAATTTTCCAAGAGTGCCAGTTCGTTCAACATGGGGTCCTCCACACAACTCCATGCTGAAATCCCCGACGGAATAGACTGAAACTATTTCTCCATAGTTCTCCTTGAAGAATGCAAGAGCTCCCCTTTCAATCGCCTCATCATACGGCAAAAACTCCTGAGTCACCTCAAGATTCTGACTGATGACATCATTTACCATTTTCTCGACCTTCTCAATCTCTTCAGGGGTTAGTTTTCTTGAGAAGGTGAAGTCAAAACGTAGACGCTCTTCCGTTATGTTACTTCCATTTTGAGTCACTTCGTCTCCAAGGACTCGTCTTAGTGCCTCTTGAAGAAGATGAGTTGCAGTGTGTAGTTTCACAATCTTTTCACTGTGGTCAGCAAGACCTCCTTTGAACTTACCTTGCGTCGCCGTGCGTGATCTCTCCTGATGTTCTTCAAACTGCTTCTTGAACTCATTCACGTCAATCTCAATACCCTTCTCTTCTGCTAATTCTCGTGTCATTTCGAGTGGTAATCCAAAACTAGTGAAAAGGAGGAAAGCATCCTCTCCAGTAATGGTCCCTTTTTCATCGTAGATTTTCTCGAATCTTCGCACAGCTTTACGAAGCGTCTTTCTGAACTTAGCCTCCTCAGCAGTAAGGCTCTCCATTACAAACTCTCTATTGCGCTGAACCTCTTTATAGATGTCCTTGAACATGTTAATCACGATATCAGCGAGGGAGCTCATGAATCCCTTGCCTATTCCAAGTCTGTCAGCACTATGAATTGCCTTTCTCAGTAATCTTCGTATAATGTAGCC
>JBHLPA010000087.1:0-8444 GCA_048939935.1 Promethearchaeota archaeon
GCATTGGGATCTGGTAGTTCAGCCAGCGGGACAAGAGCTCTTGTGACACTGTGGTTTCTACCAGCCCTCGCAGTAGCAGCCCATGCGAGATCAATATCTGAGAGAGCAGCCCCAAGATCATCATAGACACCTGCATTATTCAGTATCTCATGGGCATGCACTGAGAACATCTGTGCAAACTGATCTTGACGACAATCCTCTCCTACAATCCGTAACTCACTCACTCCAAAATTCGCCAATGCTCTGGTCACAAAACCAACATTTCCTGGATTCTCTGGACCCACCAAGACAACAACCAGGTTTGGAAATTCAGCCAAGTATAATCCCTACCTACTAGATAGTTGTAGTACGTCTCCATCCTGAAGAGGGTAGTTTAGACCCACAGTTCTTCTCTTTATCTTGTCATTATCACGAATTATGACTGCAGAACGGAATCGTTCTACAAACAGCTCCTTGTGAACTTTCATTGCGGCATCTTCCACAACTGACCCCTCTGGTAGTACTATTGGTTTGTTCTCTCTCCTCTTTCCTGGAATCTTTGTGTACACCCTAAGAATGTCAAGATGCTCATAGAATGCCCAGCTCATTCCATCAAGATTCTCCTCTGTCTTGGCTGATGTTGGGATGATGTCAAATCGATGACCATACTTATCCTCCAGCTCTTTGAATCTAGATTCTGACCCTTCTGCATCCCCTTTGGTAGCCACAACCATGGCACGAACATATGCAACACTCGCGTCCATAGCATCAATCAGCTGTTCGAACGTTGCTGGTTTCTGAAATCTCACGATTATGTTTGTGATTCTGCGGGCTTTGAGGTACTCCTCCACTTCTTCTATATCGCCTTGAAAATTCTGGACACCATAGATCATATGTCCACCCAGTCCAACTCTTTCAACCCTGATGGCTGATTTCTCTTTGTTTAGACGGATTCTTGCAGCATCAAGTTCTCCCAGAATGATGTTCATCTGTGAGTCGATGTCTTGTGACAGGTCAATGACCAATGCAATACAGTCTGTATTTCTTGCTACAGCTAATGCTTGCCGCCCAATTCCTGCCTCGTTACTTCCAACAAAAACTCCGGGAATCTCCACCAATTGAATATTGATGTCTTCTAGAGTCAACATTGCTGGGGTCGGAATTGGAGTTGTGAAAGGATAGTCCCCAACATCAAGATCTGCATTTGTCACTGCATTGATGAGTGAAGACTTTCCACTGTTTGTTACACCAATAAGACAAATTTGTCCAGCCCCTTCTTTTCGGATGACTCCCTCCTCTGTCCCACCGCTTCGACGGGCACGTTCTTGCTCACGTTTCTTCTCTAACTGTGCCTTGAGAGTTGCAAGTTTCTTTCTGTAGTCACCAACCATTCTCTCTGCACCCTTGTGTCTAGGTGCGAGTGAAAGGAGTTTTTCGAGCTCTACTATCCGCTGAGCGAGGTCTTCTGTTTCCTCGTAGATTATCCTCTGTTTATCGAACTCAGGGGTTACATTAGTAGGCACAGAATCACACTCAATGACTGATTCCACTCGGAATTACAACACAGACATTATGAAGCTTTCTTCAGGATTCACTCTCTGCCTTGTCTGCATTCAGATTGGAATCAAGGATGAATCGTTCGGGATAAGTTGAAGGCACATGAAGAAATTCTTGGTTCCAGTGCTTGATTAATTGGTCAAGTGAGGATCTTTCAAGCTCAATTCCGTTGTCCATTGTGAGTGACTCCCCACTCTCTAGGTTGTTGATTTTTTGAACTGCCTTTAGCAGGAAGAAGGAGATTGATCGCTCATCAGGAGATACTCGTTTCAGTGAATTACCAGGAAATGATATCACTTTCATATCGTCTTGGCCTCCAATTCCCAGGGACACGACGACATCTCTCCTAAGGTCTCCTGAAATGAAAAGTCCTACATTGACACAACGACAGGCAGTGACCACCTCTGCACTAATCTGTCCTGACTTTACTGAAGGTTTGTCAATTGGTAAACTATCGAAGGTAACAAGAAAACGACGCACTGACATCACTTTCAGACTGAATCATCCCATTCCTTCAAGACCCGGAAATCCAGGAAGACCACCCTTTCGCCCTCTACGCTGCTTACCCATCTGTTTCATCATCTTCTTCATCTGATCATGCTGCTTTAGGAGGTCTCTGACATCTCTTTGAGAGGTTCCAGAACCTCTGGCGATTCGTTTGATTCTTGACGATTTGATCAATTTGGGTTCTTCCATCTCCTCCTTTGTCATAGAGTTCAGTATGACCTCCCATCGTTTCATGTTCTCTTCCTGAATCTCAGCTATACCGTCCGGGAGTTTATACTGGAGTCCTAGCATCTCCATAACCTTTCCAATCGGTCCCATCTTCTTGAGTTGTTTCATCTGTGCCATCATATCATTCAGTGTGAATCGTCCCTTCATGATGCGTATTGTTGCATCTTCATCAATCTCAATCTGAGCTTCTCGGACCTTATCGATAAGCCCACGAATGTCCGACATCCCAAGCAGTCGTCCAGCAAATTTTGTTGGATTGAAAGGCTCAATCGCATCCATTCCCTCTCCTACCCCGATGAATTTGATTGGTGCTTGAGTCGCAGCTACTGCAGAGAGTGCACCACCACCCTTCGCACTACCATCGAGTTTGGTCACTATGATGGATCCTATGTCTGTGGCTTTTTTGAACGCTGCAGCCTGAGCTCCTGCCTGTTGACCAAGAGTCCCATCGATGACCAGTACAATCTCTTGGGGTTTGACACTCTTCGAGATGTCACGCATTTCTTTGATGAGGCCAGTTTCTTCTCTGTGTCTGCCCGAGGTGTCCAGAAGGATAAGCTCAATCCCTCTCTTCTGCATCTCTTTGACACCGTTCCTCGCCAGTTTTATGGCATCCTTCTCTTCCTCATCACCCCAGAATGGGATATTTGATTTCTCAGCCAACTGCTTCAGTTGGCTATAGGCTCCCGGTCTGAAGTTGTCGGCGCAAATCACTCCTGTCTTGATTCCCCTTTTCTGATAATATCGAGCTAGCTTTCCTATGGTGGTCGTTTTGCCAGATCCCTGAATACCCACCATCATGACAAGATTGGGCTTCCCTGGATTGATTTTCAAGGGAACAGTCTTCTCACCCAAGAAGTATGCGAGTGTGTCCCATACAACACGAACGATGTGTTCTCTGCGAGAAACCCCTCGTGGCAAGGTTTCATCAAGGGCTTGTTCCTCTACCCTCTTGGTTATGGCCATCACTAGATTGACATCGACATCTGCAACGAGTAATGCTCGTTGAATATCCTTCACTAGCTCTTTCACTAATTCTTCATCAATCACACTAGCACCAAAGAGCCTCTTCAGAGCTGAATTTAGTGATTTACCAAGACCTTCTAGAACCAAGACCGTTTCACCGTCTTCTGGGACTGCTCTTTCAGCTGTGCATATCAACCTTCGCCTTTGAGTCATCACCGAAATTATCCACAAGTTCTAAAACCAAGTGTTAGTAGTCGAAGCTGCGTGTGATTGGACATGTCTGAAAAAGTCGGAGATGAAAAAATCAGGATTGTGAAGATCCACGATGGTACAGTGATTGACCACATCCGGGCGGGAAAGGCACTTGAGGTACTAAAGATACTTGGAATCACTGGACAGGAGGGTAACATTGTTTCATTGGCTATGAACATTAACAGTTCCAGGATTGAAAAGAAGGACATTGTTAAAGTTGAGCATCGATTTCTAAAAGAAGAAGAAGTAGATCGTATCGCACTTGTTGCACCAGAGGCCACAATCAACCTTATTGAGGATTTCAAGATCATAAAGAAGACAAGGGTCGAGCTACCTGAAACAATCACTGGTGTTTTCGAGTGTCCGAATCAGAGATGTGTGACAAATAAAGAACGAGAACCAATTCGTAGCAAATACGAAGTTGTTTCAAAGAAGCCACTTCTACTAAAATGCCTGTATTGTTGGACAATGGTCGAGGAACAAGACATCATATCTCAATTCACAAGTTAAAAATGACTTCACCGGCTAATTCCAAATGCTTTTTAGTGGACAGCTAGGCATGAGTCTAAGCCCGACGACAGTGGTAGTATTCATGTCGAGTAACAAAATTGCAGTCATAGGCGATAGGGATACGGTCACAGGATTTCGGCTGGTTGGCGTTAATGAATGCGCTATTCCGAAGACTCCTGAAGAAACCCGTAGCTTCCTCTATCAATACTTTAGAGACCCCTCTATGGGTCTCATAATGATTACTGAGCCTCTGGCCGCACAGGTTGAGGATACTATAGTTGAGTTATCCCAGTCACCTGTACCAGTTATATTGCTGGTCCCAGACAGAGACGGAACCACTGGTGCATATGAAACAGTACTGAAGGAACTGATTCGTAGGGCTGTTGGAATTGAGATAAACATCTAGTCTTATACAAATCCGGAGATGTATACTTTGACTGAAACAACTGGACGAATTGAGAGCATTGCGGGGCCTGTAGTCAAGTGCTCAGGGATACCTGCAGTCCGAATGTATGAAGTTGTACGAGTTGGGAACCAACAACTGATTGGTGAGGTCATTGAGGTCGGGGATGAGGAGTTTACAGCCCAGGTCTATGAAGAGACATCTGGTCTTGCTCCTGGTGAACCAGTGGAATCTACTGGTGACTCGCTTTCAGTAGAGCTTGGTCCTGGTCTTCTTGGATCAATCTATGATGGAATTCAGAGACCTCTTCCTGACTTGCGAGAGTTGTCTGGTGACTTTATATCAAGAGGACTAAGTGTCGAGGGTCTCAATAAGGAGAAGAAATGGGAGTTCACACCATCAGTCAAAGTGGGTGACAAGGTCGAACCAGGTGACATTATTGGCGAGGTGCCTGAGACTGGTATCATCACATCTAGGATTATGATTCCACTCGGAGTTAATGGTGAGATTATTGAGATTGCTAAGAAGGGCGAATATACAGTAATAGAAACCATCTGCAAAGTAAAGGACCAACATGGTGACATCCATGATGTTGTGATGTTGCAGAGGACTCCTGTTCGAATTGGCCGTCCATTCAAAGAACGGGTCGGGATGGACACTCCTCTGGTCACTGGACAGCGTGTCATTGATACTTTCATGCCTCAAGCAAAGGGTGGAACAGGCGCGATTCCTGGCGGTTTCGGGACTGGAAAGACAGTTACCCTCCATCAGTTTGCAAAGTGGGCTGATGCTCAGGTCGTTGTCTATGTTGGCTGCGGTGAAAGAGGAAATGAGATGACTGAGGCTCTTGAAGAGTGGCCGCATCTGAAAGACCCGAAGACTGACCGTCCTTTGATGGAACGGACAGTTCTGATTGCTAATACTTCTAACATGCCTGTTGCAGCACGTGAGGCATCTATCTATGTGGCTGTTACACTGGCTGAATATTTCCGAGACCAGGGCTTTGACGTTGCTTTGATGGCTGACTCGACATCTCGTTGGGCTGAAGCATTGCGTGAGATATCGGGCCGTCTTGGTCAACTTCCGTCTGAGGAAGGATATCCTGCTTATCTTGGCTCACGGCTTGCCCAGTTCTATGAACGTGGAGGTAGGGTGAAGACACTTGGTTCAGGTGATCGACTCGGTTCGATAACACTATGTGGAGCGGTTTCGCCACCTGGAGGAGACTTCTCAGAACCAGTCACCCAAGCGACTCTAAGAATCGTGAAGGTGTTCTGGGCACTTGACAAGGATCTTGCTGCTCGACGATTCTTCCCCGCAATTAACACTCTGACAAGCTACTCGTTGTACTTTGGAACGCTCGAGAAATGGCAACGAGAGAACATGGGCGAAGATTGGCCTGAATTGGTCAAGGAAGCATTAGCCCTCTTGCAGAAGGATCAGGAACTTCGAGAGATTGTACAGTTGGTAGGACCCGATGCACTTCCAGAGTCGGAACGTGCGATTCTAGAGGCTGCAAGAATGATAAAAGAAGACTTTCTGACCCAGAGCGCACTACATGAAATTGACACATTCTCTCCCATGGGCAAGACCTATCGCATGTTGAGAATCATCATCAACTTTTCAAAGAAGATGACCGAAGCCGTACAGCTAGGTGTTCAAGTTCGAAGAATTTTGGAGCTCAGTGTTCTAGATAACATTGCCAGAATGAAGATTTCACCTTGGGATTCATATGATGAAACCATGGATCAGATCGAGAAGAAGATAGATGCAGAGTTTCAATCACTCCTTCAAGAACTTTCAGAATCTGGTTTACTATATCAAGAATCCTAGTTGGATACAGTGATGCAGGTCAGATTCGTGGCCTTTATCGCCATCTGTGGGAGCTAGTTGATAGACATGTCACAAGAGAAACAGCTTGCAAAACTGCACGAAACAATCAGAATGTGCACACTCTGTCCTCTACATAAAACTCGTAACAATGCAGTTCCAGGTGAGGGTCCTGCTATAGCACAAGTAATGTTTGTTGGCGAAGCTCCAGGTGCAAAAGAAGACGAAACCGGTAGACCTTTCGTAGGAAGATCCGGTGAGCTTCTCACAACCATGATTCAAGAGATAGGTCTCTCGAGAGATGAGGTCTTCATCACATCAATTCTGAAATCAAGACCACCAAAGAATAGGGCTCCTACTCAGGCTGAGATACGTGCCTGTAGACCATACCTCGAACAACAGATTGAGATAATCAATCCCAAGGTGATTGTTCTACTGGGTGGAGTGGCAATCTCATCCCTTGTTGGACCTTGGAAAGTTTCTGAGGCTCATGGAAAATTCTATGAAACTGATGAACGGACCTACTTCATGACCTATCATCCTGCGGCCGCACTACGTTTTCCAAGGACAAAAATTGCTATGATGGAAGACTTTCAGATTCTTCGCAAGGAACTTCTTTGAGTGGTCATTATAACCCGTCATACCAACTCCTTTCTGTGAACCAAATGTTCAATCTAGTGAATCTACTGCTCCAGTCGCCTTTTGATTTGCAGTTACCAGAGGAATGGTTCAGTACGGTTTATGACATCCTCAATGTGTTCTTTGCTTTGGCTATTCGGGGTTACCTGATTTTCGTTTTAATTGGGATGATGATTTACGCTACTGGATTGAGTGATGGTCTTGCCAAGTACCTGATAGGACTAGGGGTGGTACTATACTTTGGTGGACCCTTCATTGTAAACCTGTTTGGTCATTTTAGCGGAGTTGCACCCATCACACTTGAGAGTGCAACCACAACTTGGCTTCGTGTAGTTGGTATGTCTGATACTGAGTTAATTTCACTCTTGGTATGGTTAGGTGATGCAGTCGCTGCCATCTGCATTCTTGCTGGGGCTATTTTGTATTTCACACCCAATGCAAACGATTTGACTAGGAAGGGAAAGTCGTTAATGGTCAGGGCTCTATTATTGACACCTGTTCTTGCCTTTGTTCATGTCGCAATTTGGTTGTAAAGGCACTTCGTAACTCTTAAAACTCGGCTACTATAACGACAGTGAAGCATTGACCGAACGACCAAGGCGGTTTCTACAATGGCAAACGAGTCTTCAATTGTATACAGAACAGTATCTGATGTTAGTGGCCCGCTTCTAGTTGCGGAAAACACCCATGATGTGGCTTACAACGAGGTTGTAAAGATTAGATCCCCGAGCGGGGAATTACTTACAGGTACCGTTCTAGAAACAGGAAAAGGTCGAGCAGTCATTCAGGTCTTCGAAGGAACGAGTGGTCTTGATACTGATGTCACTGCAGTTCGATTCACAGGTGACACCTTGAAGCTCCCAGTTTCGTCAGAGATTCTAGGGCGGGTTCTTGACGGTGCTGGAAACCCTCTGGATAAGGGCCCACCACTGACGGCCGAAGACCATTGGGACATTTATGGCTCTCCAATCAATCCATATGCACGTCAATATCCACGACAACCAATACAGACTGGTGTGTCTGCAATTGATGGATTGAACACTCTTGTTCGAGGGCAGAAGCTCCCAATCTTTTCAGGTTCTGGTCTTCCTCACAACAGACTTGCAGCTCAAATTGTGCGACAAGCTGAGATTCCTGGTGAAGAGGGTGACTTTGCAATCGTTTTTGGTGCGATGGGTATTACAGCTACTGAAGCACAATACTTCATGCAGTCCTTCGAGGAAACAGGAGCTCTTGAACATACAACTCTGTTCCTCAATCTAGCAAACGACCCTGCTATTGAACGTATCATCACCCCACGAGCGACACTCACAGCGGCTGAATATTTGGCGTACACAACTGACATGCATGTACTCGTCATCCTTACAGATATGACCAATTATGCTGAAGCGCTTAGAGAGATAAGTGCGGCAAGATCTGAGGTACCCGGTCGTCGAGGTTATCCTGGTTACCTCTATACAGACCTCAGCCTAATTTACGAACGTGCTGGACGTATTCATGGAAGAAATGGTACAATCACTCAGATGCCTATCATATCGATGCCTCAAGATGACATGACTCATCCAATTACTGA
>JBHLPA010000088.1:0-8433 GCA_048939935.1 Promethearchaeota archaeon
GCAAGTATTGGCCCAGGTGTCAAAATAATGGCACACTCAGGAGCAAGTCCATATCACCAGCGAAGGCGTATCTTTCATGAAGGACCTAAGAAGGTTGTAATTGGAAAAGGAGCTTGGCTTGCAGCAGGTGCAATTATCTTACCAGGTGTAACTGTGGGAGTAGGGGCTATAGTCGCAGCAGGAGCGGTAGTTGGGAAAGATGTACCACCTCTCACACTCGTTGCAGGCAATCCAGCGCGGATGGTACAGAAACTCGAAGCGAAAACCCACTAAGGAGATAATTTGTTAGATAGGACCTTTTTGATGTCACCAACTGTCCAGAGCTCGATGACCTCTTCATCTTCAAAGAAGATCTCAAACTCATTCTCAATCTCACTGACGATGATTAGGTGAGCCATTGAGTCCCAAGGTTCAAAGTCTTTTCGACGAAGGTCATCAGTTATCTTATCCTTGTCCAGAAGTAAGACCTTTGATAGGATGTCTAGTAGTTTATCTTCATAGTCGGTCATGGTCTAATCCTCTTGTAGTTTGATGTAGTCAGGGAAATCAATAGTAGTTGCATCCAGGTTGAGTGTCCAAGTAGTCCCATTGTTATCAATCTTCCCAGACATCTCAAATCCGTGTTTCTCGTAGACATCTGCAGCGGGAGCATTCTTCTTTGTTGGGATATACTCTCCGATTATTCTCTCAGCCTTCGCAGCTCGTGCAGCAGCAACTATTCTCGCAAGTAAAGCGGTTTCCACTGTACGACCAATAACTCGGCAGCTCATGAGAAGTGTGTCAATCCGCCAGTCTTTATCCTTCATCTTCACAATCGCAACACCAACTACGCCTTCATCACCGAATTTGTCGCTGACTGCCATGCTGTAGACAATTGCATCTTTTGATTCGCGGAATTCGCGAACAGCTGCATCCGTGTGCCTTCTTGTTGTGAGATTGAATTGGTTGGTTTTGCCTATTAGTTGCACCACCCGAGGTGTGTCAAAATCAGTCACAGGCTGTATCTTCACCGTAAGATCTAATGTTCTGAGAAAGTCTTCAATCGATGCAGCACTCTGCTCGAGTTCAGCTCTTTTTCGTTTTCCTGCATACATCTCGCCTCTGACAAGATCCTCCTTTGTAAGAGATAAGACATCAAAGACTTTGAGATTCTCTAAGGTTTCTCGATAAAGTCGTGGGTTCTTTGGCATATCAACAACAAGGACCTCAGGAAGAGTCTGAGAAACCTGTGCGCGTTCAACAGGATTATCATCAAAGAACACCATGCTGTCAAGCCCGATATTGATTTCTTTTGCAAGTTCCACAAGGTTGGAGGTCTTGTTCTGCCAATTTATTCTCATGGCTGCAAAGTGTTCCTCTTTCAAGACCTGAGCAGGATGCTCTTGAAATACTTTGATGGCATCATCATAGTTGTTCTTACTGCAGATTGCAAGAATGACGCCGCGATTGTAAAGACTAAGGAGGCTTCTCTGAAAATCAACATATTCAATCCCCGGTGATGCATTGCCAAGTTTGATTCCTTCTATTCCATCCTCTCCAATGATACCTCCCCACAATGTGTTGTCAAGGTCTAGTACGATACATTTCTTAGTTCGACCCCTCAAAGCACGGATGTAACGAAGGTATTCATCAGCCAACACAGGTGTGAAGTCTTCACTAAATGGAACCGAACCACGATACCAAGTGTTCCAGTTTCTGATGCGTGACTTCCCAAAATCGCTGGATATCGAGTCAAGGTCCACAATGAAGACTCTGTTACTGTTCATGAACCTCTCAGACAGAGCCAAATTAGCCCCCTTGATGAATTGCTTCAACCCCGTCTTCTGTTTGTTGTCCACAATTCCTAGAGGAGTAAACATTGGGACTACAAAATTGTTGACCAGAATTAATGCAGAGGTGTTCTTCTCAAGAATATCAATGACTGAGGCAACACTATTGACGAGATCTTTCTGAAAACTCGACCTCTCTTTTTCTGATGCTCGTACAAAAATAGCTTGAAACTGCTGTTCAAGTACAGACCATGCATCAACGGATAATACGATGACTTCAGGTTTAGCCTTATAGAGGGAGGAGTCAGTGTCAAGAGCCTCTTGGCGATATGTATTGAAATCACCCACGAAGGTGCTTGTATGAAATCCTTCCAGACGTGTCTTTACATCAATACATGCAGCTAACGGCTCTAGTGTGGAAGAACCTATGACAGCTAGGTTTATCGAATCAGCTTCTTCGGTAGGAGAAAGGTCAAGATTCTGAATCTTCTTGTACGCACTCCAAAGGTTCAGATAGGTAGGGTCCTCTCGGACCGGTCGTAGTATCTCTTCTATATCAGTCATGAAACCTCACCAGTTGGTAGAAGCTGCTTCACCGTTTGCTCTAGTAGTTCTTTAGCTTGATTCATGTTTGACGCATATGATTGGTGAACTGCGAGTGCGACAGCTACAGCATGAGATGATGAATGTGACAGACTCACCAATATGTCGTGATTACATTTTTTGTGGATCACGGCATATGGTGCTTCATCTTCAGTGTGTAGTATCTCAATGGTATCCATGGTGACTTTGCAATTAGAATTTGTGGCTTTGACAACTGCTTCTTTCCCTGCATATGTGGCTGCAAAGTGTGGAGCAGGGTCAGAATACTTCAAACAATATGCAATTTCCTTCTCTGAGAAAACTCTGTCGTAAAATGGGGAGTTAGCATCAAGCTTTCGAAAACGTTCTATCTCTACAATGTCTGTACCAATAGCAATATTGAGTTCTGAGCTGTCATTCAACATGATTCGCTTTCGAGAGAGCCCACGACTCTTATAATCGTAATGACATGACTAGCCAAGTTTCTCAGAATCGGTTTCGACAATCGCAGTAGACCAAGGATACCTATCTAGAATTCGGGTCATAAGGCGGTTCACCTTTCGCACCTCCGAAGTGCCAGAGTATGCAAGGAGAATCACTAGACCCCCCCGAGTGCGTTTGAATTTCTGATACATTGTTTTGGAAGTATTGATAGAGTCACATACAACCATTGCGTCAGCCTGAGGGATATCGAGGTCTCTCTCACCCACGGGGGACATCACCAAGACGCGAGCGTACTCGTCCTCACGAAATGTCTTCAGGACTTCGCCCTTTTCACGAATCTTGCCTGTGATTGTCAATACCTTGAGACCAGCCTTCTCGAGCACGTCTTTTGTCTGAGATACCATCTCAAGATATGAGGTGAGTACGACTGTTTTCTTGTGATTCATAGCAATCTCAAGGACACGGGTAACCTTGGAGGATACTTCAGGAAGGATTCTCCGAAGCTCACTTAGATTGAAATAGTGCTTCAGATAGTCGCCATGAAACATTCGTAAGAATCTCTTTGGGGGCATTGCAAAGACATACTTTCGTAGCATGAGGAGACTAGAATATTGTCCCTTCAGTTCCTCTCTAATAGGGAGTCGCTCTAACATCAGGTGAACCCTTCGGGCATCGCCATCGACGAGATGAAGGTTGTCCTCTTCCGCAAGCTCATTCATTATGTCGATTCGTGTATTTCTGATGAGTTCATCAAGGACCTTGGATATAGAACGGATCTTTGGATCATTTACTGTATACACAGTGAGGAAGGTCGGTTCCAGATAGTCCTCCACGTCGGTGTCATAGAGGTCATCCATAGTGATTAACTCAGCACCTGGAAAATACTCCTTCAATGTGTCCAATTCTTTTCGTATCTGAACCTGTTCTTCATTGAATACTGCGTGATCGTCACGGAGAGTCCCACTCATTCCGATGAGCCACTTATCTTGCAGATACATAAGTAGAGTAGGCCATGGAAAGACAATAGCAGTTCGGGTACCCGTTCGACGAACAAGAGTGTCAACCTCATTGATAAGCACCATCTCAAATGGTTCTAACAACGATGAATCCTTCTTGTACATCCCTGCAAGTACCTGAGGCGTTGCAACAATCACCCGTTTCTCCTTGAGTACATATGCACGTTTCCCAGATGGCACTCGAGAAGACAACTCTCCTAAGTCATCTTCAAGACCACCATATTCTTCCTTGAGATAGTCAACGGTCTCAGCTAATGATGACGATGAATGAACAACGATGATAATCTTTGAGTTCGGAAACTTCTCTGCAACAAGTTGATGTGTGATGAAACGCTTCCCAAGACCACAGTCAAGCTCCAAAAGTAAGGGAGTGCCCACCTTCTTCTCAACCTGTTCGAGAATGTGGGTCTGATAACCTCGTGGAGTGTATTTGGTCTTAGACATCGCAATCTCACGTCTGTTTAAGACGTTATGAACCCATCTAATAAGAAAGAAGTTTTTCCGATTCTCTCAGGAACTATCCTATCGATTGTTACATCGCGGATGTTAGTTTTTCAATCAGGAACCATCATTTTGATCACATTATGTTTTCAGGGGAATCGGTGGTACATGACAGTTGGTACCTATGTTAACACGAGTGGATGATGGTTGGAAATAAAAAAGGATGAAACAACACACTACATGCGCATTATGTCGCGCTTGTTGGTTTCATTTCTTTTTGCTTTCCCATGCTGGTAGGTGTGACATTCGTCATGTACCACAGTTGTCTTACCTCTGGAACGAGGCCCTGTAAATGTCACTCCTGACCTGGACCTTCAGTCGCATGTACTCCTTCAGATCAGGTTCAGGCTTCGGTTTTCTTCTGAGTTTTACGAACGCCATTGTTTTGCACCACTTAATATTCGGCACAATTTGTATATAAATGTTGCCGAACTTTAGGGTTAATTTTTGGACAATATTAAGAAATATAGATGCCGATAGTTAAGTATTTATATTAGGTTCTGGTAGAATTGTTTTTAAGAAGTTGCCAAGATATAAGTAATGCTGTCCACGTAATAATGCATGCTAGGTGATCACACAAAATGTCATTGAAAGACTCTCTTGATAGATTGGATCTGAAGATACTGCAAGCCTATGAGGAACTTGGAACGAAGATTTCAACTCGAGAACTAAGCGAACGACTGGGAGAGCCTGGTAGGACAATACGATATCGGATCACCAAAATGAAGGAGACGGGACTGCTCTGTAAGGCAAACGTTCAGACACATGAAAGAAAGCTTGGTCTGGCCGAATACATCTTGGTTGTGACAAGCCATCCTTCAACGGAGTCGAAACTCAAGAAGGTGCTCGAGGAAATTCCAGCTGTCTACTTCCATGCATCTACCTATGGAAAGTATGAAGGATATCTTATCTATATGGTCTATCCTCTCAATGCTCCGCGTATGGTGACTGAATTTGCTGAGGCTTTGAAGAGGAAGAACCTGATAGAGGACTACTACATGTTTGATGTGGTGGATTACCAGAGAACTGAGACCAAGCTTGATGAACTTGAATCTTGGAACTGGGAAAAGTGGGCGAAATCGCTCCCAAGGATAATGAAAAGGACCAAGGGTCTAGCGTCCAAAATGGAAGAGTTTCCGAACACTGTTAGTTTCGATGCAAAGGACACTCTAATTCTGAAACATATGGTTGAGGACGCAGATATCACACTACGTGAACTAGGGGAAATTCTTGACCTCTCTCAACCCCAAGTACACAACCGAGTCAAGAAGTTGGAAGAATCGGGAATCATCAGAGGTTATAATCTATGCTTAAAGCCCTTCGACTCTGGAATGACAATAATAGTCTTCTTCAAGTCCGATGATGCTAGCAAGATTTTGCTTTGGTTCGATAAGATTCCTTACTACCATCAGGTTACAATGGAGAGTAGTAGTCACTTCTTTGTACAAGTCCACCTACCATCATCTGAAACAAATAACTACTTGAAGCATCTACGAAATCTGAAGGAGTATACAGATGAGATGTTTGTACAGTTCCTAGTTGATAAGTCCCATAAGGGATATGGACACCTAATCGATATGTATGATGAGAAAAGTGAGAGCTGGAGACTCCCTTATGACGAGTTCTTGAAGACCATTGAAAAGGTCGCCAAAACCAAGGAATAACTTCTTTTTCATAGTATCCTTTTGAAGACTTTAGCAAGGGATGGCCCCTTTACATGCATATCAAACTCGTAAAATTCGCCAAAGGGCACGATATGAACATCATAGTTTCTATCACGGAGTTTTGAGGCAACCTCATCAATAACAGAGTCAGCAAACTCAGGCTCTGCTTTGTTATCATCAAGATGAGCGAATGAATGGAGAGTCACAGTATTGCAATCGATTTTCTTCGCGAGCCATCGGATGTTCTTGACCATCTTCCTGACAATCCCCGCACGATTGTTCTCATCCGCCTCCTCAGAGTGAATCCACACATGCAAAGATTCACCGACCTCTGTGCGATCATCAGAGTCTGACTCGTTTGGTCGATACCAGAAACTTTCCACATGGAACATCAAGAGTCGCACTCATATCACCAGATGTAGTTAATCAAAATCGTTCACCATTTGAGGGAATTGTGGTCCCCTCTCGTTCCTCTTTATCATCCTCATCAACCGCCTCAATCTTCTCGAAGACTACTGTAGGACCCCCAATTGGTTGATGCAGCTCCTCAGCCTTGTGAAGAGGAATACGTGGAATAGCCTTGCCATGAACCCAGATAGTGTTATCAGGTATCACCTTGTCCTTCGGAACAACAGAGTTTGCCCCGATAATCACGTTGTCGCCAATATCTGCCCCGGGTAGAATGACTGCATTAGCACCAACTGTGACATTATTACCAAGTCTGACAGTCTGCAAATAGAGCCTTCGACCCTCATATACATGGCCACTAAGGATCGCATCATACCCAAAGAAGCAGTTGTCGCCAATGATTGTTCGTTCGGGGTTGAAGAGACGGCCATTTCCTATGATTGAGTTCTCGCCAATCTTGGCTCCAAACGCCTGATGACGCGGCTTGGTGTCAAAAAAGATACTGAAGAAGCCAGCAAAGTAGGGGTAGAGGATATAGTAAACCTCGAAATATTCGTATAGCAACCATGCTTCTGATTCTGCCTCGTAGTAACCGTCAGTGAGATTGGGAATCCCTCTGCGTGAGATCTTCAGGAACACAAGCAGAAAGGCGAGGAAAACTGCGTAACATATCAGACCGAGGGGTACGAACAACACAAGGAGCCACCAGTATTGTAACGCAAACTCAGGGACCCAAGTACCAGTAAGTATGTTAACGACAAATTGATGAATAGCAGAAAAAGGCCAAATTGCGTTCATGAAGTTGGTAAAGTTCTCAACAATAATGGAAAACAATAGGATTGCAGGGATTGCAGCCAGCGTGAGACTTACTATGATTGAAAAAATCAAGTAAACCGAGTACGCTATTGAGCTGGCTTTCATCATTAACACTTCTGGATACTTAGCCGTTTGCTATTTTGACTTTGTATTATAGGTTTACCACGCGGCAAGACCACTTAGAAAGAAATATACATGATACCTAGTGGACTCCGGTAACTCTACGGAGTACCTTTACAATGACATATGATGTGATTATTGCCGGGACTGGCCCAGCTGGTCTCATGGCAGCCGAAAAGATTGCCGACTATGGACTCAATACCCTTGTCCTTGAGAAACGTGAGCATGTGAATCACTCGCTCATGGGAGAGTTGGTGACAGACAAAGCCCTACGATTCCTCCGAGTCAAACCTGACTCAGAATATGTTGGAAATAAGTTCACCTCCATCGTGGGAGAGAGTCTAGATACTGGTGCCAATATAGTCGTTGACAGGTCATTACTTGGTAACTCGTATCTTCTCGATGAAGATCTGTGTCAAGGACTCATGAGAGACCGTGCTCTTGCCGATGGTGCAGAGTTCAGATACAAATCTCGGGTGGGCTCGGTAATCAAAGAAAGAAACTCTGTGGTGGGTGTGAAGTACAATCAGACTGAGGAGGAACGTGCCAGTCTGACTGTCGGAGCTGATGGTTCATTCAGCAGGGTTTCTGCGACGGCAGGATTCACACATCCAAAATGGCTACTCAGCTACGGGTATAGATTCAAGCTCACAGACTGCAAGGGAATCGACCCAGATGTGGCTTACTTTTTTGTTGGTAAGGACGTTGGTCTTGGTTACCTGTGGCTGTACCCCAGATCCGAGTCTGAGATCAACCTCGGAATCGGGCGAGTCCCATCCTCAAAGGCCAACTGGCAAGCACTCCCTCCAATGCAGGACGTTCTGAGGAAGTATATGAAGACTCATCCCGAAACCCAGAATGCTAAGATCGCCTCCGTCAATGGGGGTGTTGTTCCGTGCGCGGGAATCATACCAAAGTTTACCGACGCAGGTGTAGCATTGTGCGGCAACTCTGCAGGACAGGTCTCGTCTATCGTCGGAGGAGGAGTCACAACTTGTTTTCACGCAGGTCAGGTCCTTGCCAAACATGCAAAACGAATGGTCGACTCTGAGGACTTCTCGAAGAACAGTGTCGAGCAGTATGAAAAGGAATACAGGAAGACGCAGCTAGCTA
>JBHLPA010000089.1:0-8423 GCA_048939935.1 Promethearchaeota archaeon
GTGGGGTACTAACACAGTATTTGAGAGTTTCAACAATGCACTATCTTTTGAGATTGGCTCTTCTCTGAACACATCGAGTCCTGCAGCACCCAATGGCCCTGAAGAAAGTGCTTTGATTAAGGCGTCCTGATCAACGACCTGCCCCCTTGATGTGTTAACTAGTATGGAACCTTCCTTCATCAAAGCCAGCTCTCTCTCACCAATCAAGTGATGGGTTTCTGTTGTGAGTGGGACATGAATACTGACAATATCTGATTCTTGGAGTAGTGTGTCTAAATCAGAAGATTGTGCACTTAGTAGGTCTTCTATTGCTCTGGTTTCTTCATTATGACTACGTGAATTATACAAGACTCTCATGTTGTATCCTTGTGCTCTCCTCGCGACAGCCTGTCCGATTCTTCCCATTCCGATAATTCCTAGGGTTGCACCATGAATGTCTGTTCCAAGAAGGAGTTCAGGTCCCCACGCGACATTCCACTTACCTTTTCTGACATACAAATCTGCTTCAACAATCCGCCTAGCTGTGGACATTATTAATGCCCATGTCAAATCCGCTGTAGTTTCTGTTAAGACTCCCGGTGTATTTGTCACAATAATCCTTCTTTCTGTTGCCTCCCTGACATCTATATTGTCATATCCCACTGCATATTGAGCTATCACCTTCAAGTTTGGCATCAGGGAGATTGTTTCCGCGTCGATGAGGTCTGAAAGTAGTGTCACAATCCCCACGCATTCATGAGCCTGCTCGATAATCTGTTCTCTGTTTGGAGGTGATTCGTGTGGCCATACTGAGACCTCAAATCTATCACTGATCAGATCCAATCCCTCCTTGGGAATTCTTCTTGTCACAAATACATTCTGAGTCATTTTACTCGTGTTAAACTCTCAAAACGAGCTCTTGAATCATACCATAGAGGAGTGGTTAGGCAATGCTGCTGAGAACCGACCGCTTATATTCTATGAAGGAAATCATCAATATTGTAGGATTGTGAGTTCAAGATGTCATCAGAGCTGCCTAACAGTGCATTACGTGTTCTGGGAAGTCTTGCAGCTGAGGGTCCGATGACACCTAAGACTATTATCGAAAAGGTTGGACTCGCTCCACGTACAATTTCATTCGCTCTGAGAACCCTTGTTCGGAAACGGGTTATTAGAAAAATACCGAATCTCTCTGATATGAGACAGCCAATCTATCATGTAGACATGGAACGAGTCAAAGAACTTCAAATTCGGTTTGATTCAGGTCAACTGTCCCAGATACCTCCGACTTTCAGGCCTTCTGGTCACTCATTTAATCGTTAATTCCCCCTCAAAACTGAGTAGGTACACTTAAATGAAAAAGTCTGCTGCAAACCGTTTGTTTATTAATTCCATTATGTAATTATAGACGGGAACAGAAAGACCAACCTAATAGGGGATGGTATAAACTAGATGTCCATCGAACTACCACGCAGCGCCATTATTGTCTTGGACCGTCTTACTACCGAAGGTCCCATGACTCCTAAGGACATCAGCAGCAGGGTTGATCTTGCACCACGGACTGTCAGTTTTGCATTGAGAAAACTGATGGGTCAAAGACTCTGTAAGAAAATTCCCAACTTGACAGACATGCGTCAACCATTATACGCTGCTGACATGGAGCGTGCAAGAGAGCTTCGTACTAAATTCGAACATGTCTTCAGACAGGTTCTTGTCTAAAAGACAATACAGCTTTGCACTACCTATGTAGTGTCAAACATCTCCTTCTTTTCTCACATATCTAAACATGATTATGTTAATAACTGGATATGATTTTGCAAAGTCTGGCGACGGTCTATGGCTCATGAAGGACTTGCAGTATTCTTGGTAATTCTGGGTGTTCTTCTTCTTGTAGCATTCTATCTAGGTCCTAGAAATGAAGCACGATTGATAAAACGGCAAGAGGGAATGATGATGCTAATCCCATCAGCTGCGATTCTTTTTGTCATTGCAATTGTCGTTTTCAGTGGATTCTTGGGTTGATTCTCAAGGGTAGTCCAATGCAACAAGTTTGCAGAAAATTCCAGCTGATACAAGATCTGCTGTTGTTCCTGGATTTAGTACATTCCCTTCCCGTCTTAATTCTTCATCAAGGCTCTTCATTAATTCGAGGGGACCTGAATCTTGATTCCATGCGTTCATTGTTTTTTCAGCTAATGCTCGAATATCCTCAGCTCTTTGTTCACCAGCTTTTTTGGCGATTAGACCGTCCGGTCGTAATGAAAGTAACCACACAAATGTTTGGACAATCCCTTCCTCCAGATTTTCGAGATTGTCAGCAACTCTATCTAAATAGGGAAAGATTTGTGAGAAGGTCAATCTGAAATTATTGGCCCATTCTCCACTTATCTCATCAACTTCTGCTGACATTTTAAATAACTCATGGAGTGTTAACTTGTCATCCTGAATATTGTCCATGACTTTTGGATTGTCAATATCATAGCGATTATGAGTTTCTGTCCAGCCTGTTGACTCTTCAACTCGTGGGTTTGTTGACCTGATCAAATGGAATGCATTGTAGAGATTCAATGTGTCTTTCACAGAGGTGTTTTCTACTATCCTCTGCAACCAATTCTCAATGCCTTTGGTAGAGAATGAACCGTCGCTTGTTATCGCTGCACTTGTCGCGACTACTAGAGGAACGTAGAGTAGAATTGTTCCAAGTATTGTGTTACGTCTGTTTATCCCAGTAAAGGTATCTTTCGAACTAAGATGTATCAACTCTCCAATATTGACCTCTGACGGTCGAATCTTTCCCTCTGCTAATTCGATACCTCTGGAGGCACTTGTGTAAAGTCCTCTTGCCATCAATGCAGCACTTGCAAGGAAATGTCTGTATTCTGTATCTGAGAATCCGAAATACCTATTCACATTCCCTGGTTTTGGCGAGCTTGCTTCAAGGAGGATTGATAGCTGACCAATGCTGGATAGTTTCCAAGACGTGTTCTTCATCACGTCCTCAGGGGAACCATCGTCCGATTTAGAGGTTCGCATTATTAAAATTAGAAAGCGTAAAAAGGATGGAGTAGCGTTTTCCATCTATGTCGAATATATTTGTCCCAGCACGCTTAACCTTCTCTCAAGTTGGGATCTTCGTATCTATTCTGTCATACTTGGTGGTTCGAGGTTTCTTTGTAGTTCTAAGAATAGGAGGAGTTCTGTGGAGCCAAGCTGGTGGGTACCTCGCGATAGCGCTACCACTTGGTCCTGTCATTGTGTTGGGCTTTGCTGCATGTGTAATCTCCTATGCGTTTTCATATCTCGGGTTATGGATGATGGATAATGGTCTATACATACTTGGTGCAATTACAATTTTCCTATCATCAATAGTAATACCCGGCGGTCTAGGAGTCTACTCATGGTTTGGTTTTACAATTGCTGGCTAATCTTCGACAATCTTTGGAATGATTTCAGTTGCTCGCCCTTTGAGAACTATATCCGCAACAGAATCTCGGTTAATACCTTCGAGATTAATAAGAATGATTTTTGCGCCTGCGTCTTTGGCAACTTGAGGGAGGAATGCAGCAGGGTAGATTGTTAGACTTGTCCCAATAACAAGCATCAGGTCTGTTCGACGACAAAGGCTAATTGCTTCTCCCATCGCGCCTTCAGGAAGAGGTTCACCAAACAAAATTGCTTCAGATTTCAAGACTCCATTGCATTTTTCACACCTTGGTGGAATTTCACCTTTGACAACTCTCTGGTGAATTTCTTCTCCAACATACTCCGCATTGCACTCAATGCAATATGCTCGGAGGTAATTTCCATGCAGTTCAACGACTCTCTTGCTTCCAGCAGCTTGATGTAAGTTATCGATATTCTGAGTGATAACGCCAATTAATTTCCCTTCAGCTTCGAGTTTTGCTAGTCCTTTATGAGCACTATTTGGTTTAGCTTTCAAAATTGTTTGAGCTAGTTCACGACCCATAGTCCAAAACTTGATTGGATTTTGCATGAAACTCTCAATTGTTGCATATTCATGGGGATCATAACGTTCCCATAGACCTCCCTCAGAACGGAAATCAGGTATTCCGGAATCCACGCTGATTCCTGCACCCGTTAATGCAGCAATCTTATTGCTCTTCATTACTAGGTTCCTTGCATGTTTAATGGCAACAGGGTCGGACATCTTGAATTAATTCCATAACTCCTCCTTGATTTTGTTTTCGGTTCTCACTTATGTACAAGTCGAAAGATTTTTCTTTGTTTGAGCAGGGATTGGCCCGAGTCACCGAGGGGAGCTAAATTCATCCCCTAACTTACGATCCCTTTCTGTACGGTTTGTCAGTCAGTGATTACTACGATTAGGCAGTGTGAACTTGGAATGCAAGAGGACGAAAAGGAGGATCAGGAAATCGAAATAGACCTCTCGGAGGAAAACTTAGAGGAAGATGTTCTTGAGCTTTCTCCAGAAGATCCACTTCTCTCACAAATCGAAGAAGAATGTGAGAAGTCAAAGGCTCTTATTGACAGACTTCAGAGATTGCAGGCTCAGTTTGATAACTATCGAAAACGGATGGACACTCGATTTTCTGAGGCTGCTAGATTTGCTAGCGAAGGCATTATTCTGAAGGTTCTTGAGGTCTATGACAATCTCCTTAGAGCACTTGAGATGGATTTCGAAAAGGATCCCAAAGCTGCAAAAGAAGGAATCAATGCGATACAGCAACAACTCGACAAGATTCTCACAATGGAAGGAGTTCGACCAATTGAATCAGTTGGGAAGGAATTCGATCCATATTATCAACATGCAGTACAACGAGCAAATGATCCAGAAAAGCCAGATGGACTTGTTCTTGATGAGTTTCAAAGAGGGTACATGCTCAAGGAGAAGGTTTTACGTCCAGCAGTGGTCTTAGTTAATCGACATGAAAGTCTCACTGCCGAAACTAGTAATGATGAAGATAATAATGATGATCTAAACAATGATGGTGAATAACAATGGGTAAGATTGTGGGTATTGATTTAGGAACTACAAATAGTGGCATTGCATATATGGAAGGTGGAAAACCGACTATAATTCCAAATGCCGAAGGAAAACGACTGACTCCCTCTGTTGTGGGTATCACCACCAAAGGCGAAGTCATCGTTGGAGAGTTAGCAAAGCGACAGGCTGTTTCAATGCCAGACCGTACAGTCCGGTCAATCAAGCGGAAGATGGGTCAAGACTACAAAGTGAAGATTGGTGACAAAGAGTACACCCCTCAAGAAATCTCCGCTATGATTCTGACAAAAATGAAGAAAGATGCAGAATCCTTTCTTGGTGAACCAATAGAAAAAGCAGTCATTACTGTTCCCGCCTATTTCAATGATAGCCAGCGGCAGGCAACAAGAGATGCTGGAAGGATAGCAGGATTTGAGGTCGAGAGGATTGTAAATGAGCCTACAGCCTCAGCACTTGCTTACGGTCTCGATAAAGGCAAGGAGGTCAAGGCTTTGGTTTATGACCTAGGTGGAGGTACATTTGATGTTTCCATTCTAGATATTGGCGAGGTTGATGGAGAAACTGTCTATGAGGTTCTCTCAACGAGTGGTAACACACAGCTCGGAGGAGATGACTGGGATAATAGAGTAATTGACTGGATGGTCAAGGAATTCAAGAACCAAACTGGTATTGATCTCTCTAAGGACTTGTCTGCGATGCAGAGAGTCCGAGATGCTGCAGAACAAGCGAAGATAGAACTCTCGACAGTGATGCAGACAAACATCAATCTTCCCTACATCACCGCTGATGAAGATGGTCCCAAACACCTCAATTTGGATTTATCACGCTCCAAGTTGGAAAAGATGACTGATGATCTCGTTGACTCAACAGTTGGTCCAATCAGGCAAGCACTTGGGGATGCTAAACTCGAACCAGAGCAGATCAACAAAATCCTACTAGTTGGCGGTGCAACTAGGATGCCCATGATACAGAATATTATCAGAGATTTGTTTGGTAAAGAGGGTGACAAGAGTATCAATCCTGACGAATGTGTTGCTTTGGGTGCAGCAGCTCAAGCTGGTGTGATGTCTGGAGATGTCAAGGACATATTGTTACTAGACGTTACTCCCCTCACATTGAGTATTGAAACTCTTGGTGGAATCGCAACTCCACTCATTGAACGAAATACCACAGTTCCTACACGAAAAAGCAAGGTATTCACAACAGCTGCGGACAATCAAACTGCTGTAGATATCCATGTTGTGCAAGGTGAGAGGAAAATGGTAGCTGACAATATGACCCTTGGACGATTCCAGTTGGTGGGAATCCCTCCGGCACCAAGAAACGTACCCCAGATTGAGGTGACTTTTGATATTGATGCAAATGGAATAGTCAATGTCAAAGCCAAGGACAAAGCTACCGGAAATGAACAATCAATCACGATTACAGCTAGCACCAATCTTGCTGAAGGAGATATTGAGCGGATGGTCAAAGATGCTGAGAAATATGCAGAAGAGGATGCCAAACGAGAGGCTGAAGTCCAAACAAGAAACAATGCGGATCAAATCATCTTCCAGGGAGAGAAACTTCTCAAGGATCTTGGTGATAAGGTTCCTACTGACCTGAAGAAGGAGTTTGAAACAAAAGCTGCTGAATTACAGAAAGCAATTGAGTCTGATAACCTTGAGAAGATGAAATCAGGAACTGAAGAACTTCAGCAAATCATTTACAAAATATCCGAGAAGGTCTATGGAGCAGGTCAAGGTGCTGCTGGGCCTGGAGCTGCAGGATTTGATCCCAGTCAAATGTCTGGAATGGGGGCATCTGGTCCAACAGCTGGCTCTTCATCTAAAGAAGATGATGAAGACGTTGTAGATGTTGACTTTGAAGATCTTGATTGAGCTTAGACGACAGGTGATACGTATTGGCTGAAGATGACTACTATGACCTTCTAGGTGTCAGCAGAAGTGCGACACAGGACGAGATACGGAAGGCGTATCGTCGACTAGCCAAAAAGTATCATCCTGATCGTAATCCCGATAAATCTGCTGAAGAGAAACTGAAGCGTGTGAATGAGGCATATGATGTTCTAAGTGATCCGGAGAAGAGAACCAATTACGACAGATATGGTACTGCTGATTTCCAAGGTATCAATATGGATGGATTTGGAGACATCTTTAGTTCTTTGTTTCGGGGATTTGGTGGTTTCGGTGACATGGGATTTGGGCGACGGGGACGAGCAGGACCTCCTCCTGGCCAGACATTACGGATGACAATAAAACTGAGTTTTAATGAAGCTTTCTTCGGTACTGAAAAGGAGATTGCATTCAAAAGGAAAGTCAAATGTACAAACTGCGGTGGAAGTGGGGCAAAACCTGGTTCTTCACCTACCAAGTGCAGGACCTGTGGAGGGCAGGGTCAAATTGTGCGGTCCATAGGTGGCTTCATGAGCGTTGCACAAACCTGTCCTACTTGTCATGGATTGGGCGAATCAATTGACTCTCCATGCCCTGCTTGCAAAGGCAAAGGCTTGCAGGATGAACGTAAAGAAACAACTGTACCAATTCCTCCAGGTATTGAAGACGGCCAAGGAATCCGTATTCAAGGTGGTGGGAATTTTGGGTCGAGAGGTGGACCTCCAGGTGACCTCATCTTGATGTTCTCGGTTGCAGCTCATGATGAATTTGTTAGGAGAGGTCTTCACGTTTACATGGAGACTGACATACCTTTCTCTATAGCCGCTCTTGGTGGTGAGGTGGAGGTTCCCACGATGTGGGGTGATAGTAAAATCAAGGTCAAAAAGGGAACCGATGGTGGCACTCTATTCCGTATGAAGGGCAAAGGTGTACATACAGAGGATGGTCGAACTGGTGATCAACTTGTGAGAGTTAATATCCACATACCTCGCAAACTGAATAAAGAACAGAAAGAATATCTCTCTGAGTTTGACAAAGTATTTGACTAGAAATTCAATGGTTTGCAGATACATGCCTTCATTCTAATTTTTGGGAATCTTTGTGAGTATGCGGGTTTAACAATCCATGCGGTGTCAGCCCCTCTTCCCGTTCCTGCGATACATACAACATCCTCAGTGACAGGTATAAGTCCTGCATCTGCAGCCATCATAGCAATCTCTGCACAGACTTTAGTTCCCTGACCAAATGTTTTGAATGCAAGGGCCACAATCTCAGTAGGCATCCAAGTGCCTAGTTCTTTCCTGAAGCTTCGAGATACACCTGCGAAGGCATGTGTGGCAGTCAAGACTTTAGCTCCAAATTTCTCTATCTTGACACGATTTTCATCGCTCAGCTCGTTTTCATTCTCTGCTGCAAAACCAGATTGATGTGATACCACAACTACATCCTTGTCTGAGAACTCCTCAGCAGCTGCAATTCCTGTAGCTCCTTTAGTTGTAGCTACAACAACATGTTTGATAGCTTGATTGTCCTTCAGATATTCTTTGACTAAAGAAAGGACTTTG
>JBHLPA010000090.1:0-8341 GCA_048939935.1 Promethearchaeota archaeon
AAATCCTTCGTAGAGATGCATACTCCTCCTGGATGTGAAATCGGGAACTTCATACCAAGACATGGAACATATAGTGTTGAATCATTCACCGATGAAGCATATAATGCTCCTTTCATTTTGGAACAGATAGTTCGAGCCAACCAAGAGGGCTACGACGTGATAGTGATAGATTGTGCTTGTGATCCTGTTCTTGAGGCCGCACGCGAACTCTCTGAAATACCAGTTATAGGACCAAGAAACACAGCGTTTCATTTAGCACTAACACTTGGGACCCGATTCGGAGTTGTGACTGTTCAAGGAGAGTCTCTTAAGAAGTGCATCGAACATGGTGTTCGAAAGGAGGGATTAGAGTCGTTCTGTGCGGGAGTCCGATATCTAAAGATTCCTGTCTTGGATATTGCTAAGAACCCTGACAAAGCTCAGAAGGCGATTCTGGAAGAGTGTCAGGAGCTCATTACCAAGTCTGGTGCTGATGTTATTGTTCTTGGATGTACTGCGTTGTCACATGAGGTTGATCTAAAGCCACTCATGGATGAATTGAAAGTTCCCATCATTGACCCTTGGATTGCTGCGGTGAAATCTGCATTCATGCTTGTTGATGCAGGACTATCACACAGCAAAATTGCTTATCCTTCACCCCCAAAGAAAAAGATCAATGAGGCTCCATCGATTAAGGGAGTCTTTGATGATTCGTTGAAAGAATAGGTGCTATATAGTACTTGTTTTCCGTTCTTTCAAGAGTAATGGGACAATTCCCATGAGTACTATTATTGAGAGCACTAGACACATCAGATATGGTAGGCTACCACCAAAGTCGTTGAGCCAGCCTCCAACGATAGGTCCCATAAACAATCCTATTCCTCCCATGCTCTCAACAAGACCTGCGTATGCTCCTTTCTCAATCTTTGTCGATGAAACAATCAGATAAAGAGCACCTAGATAGCAGAATCCCACAGCAATACCTGATACAACCATTGCTAATATCAGCATCCAATAATCGATGAAGACGAATAGTACTCCTGATGATGCAGCTGAGAGAATTGCTCCCATCATAATAACAGAACTCATAGTCCTTTCAGGTAGTCTTGCTGTGATGATGAAAGCAATAGTTCGAACCCCATTCCATACTAACAGCATTGTTCCCCAATCGTTTGTAGTTAGACCTGGTAGGCTTTCGATATGCGCTGGAAACAAGGCTAGAATGACGGTTGAAACAACGCCCCAGAGCATGATTGAAAGATATGATGCAATAAATCTTGGACTAGTCTTGGATGGGGTTCTAAGAGAAGTAGTATCACCAGTTGTTTCTCCGGATTGAATGTCGCTTTGTTCTTTTCTTTGATACCCTTGCAGAAAACCTCCGATGAGTCCAAGCATGATGATTTCTATTGCTATCACAACATAGATGCTTGATGCCGGACTGAAGTTGCCTTCCATGAATGTTATAACAAATGGACTAAGAATCATACCTGCACTCCAAGCGGTTGAGAAGTTACCAAGCACCTCGCATTCGGCTTCAGGCGTCAGTTCTGCAAGCATTGCTTGGTTTGTTGGAGCAATAAACCCATAGACTAATCCCTCGAGTGCTCGGATAAGAATCAGATAGAGTGGTGATGCAAATGGATTCAAGAACAGAAATAAGACCAAGATATATGAAAAAGTGGCTACTAGCAGAGCTTTCCTTCTTCCTACTCTGTCAGAGAATATTCCACCAAGCGCTGGAGAAATCATATATACGATACCGAATGAGCCCATTGCCCATCCCATCTCAAACCCAGTTCCACCAAGCTCACCAACATACCAGGGAGCAAAGATCTCAGTTGTTCCAAGTGTGAAGGTAACAAGGAAGGTAGCAATATACGCTACAAACCGGTTTCTCCTCTTTGCAAACTCAGGCATGTCTGGTTTCTCATCGTCATCTAAGCAGAATGGTTCAAATGGCTCATACATTTATTCAGACCCCATTATTTCAGATGAGGTGTGAAATCAGTTCCCAGAATCTTTGCATTCTCCAGAGGGTCAGTCCCAGGCACAGGAAATGCCACAATAGTATTTGCACCTGCATCAATCATCTGCTTTAGTCGTTTGATACAATTCTCCTTATCTCCAACTAAACACAACTCTTTCACCATGTCATCAGTGATGAGTTCTGATAACAGCGCATCATTTCCAGAGTTGGCAGCTTCTGACATAGCCTTTGTGTCCTCAGCTTTTACACCTGCGTGAGACATGAGCGGTCCACCAGGCTGAGAATGAGGTAGATATAGTTTCGAGAATTCACGTGCGGTATTGATTGCCTTGTCGAGGTCGTCATCAATGACCATCGGCATATATGCCACCATCTCATAATCATCAAGAGATTTGCCGACCTTCTTTGCGCCTTCAGCGATACAATCCCATGCAAATTCGACATATGACGGTGTACAGAATACAGATAGTATGACACCGTCTCCAATTTCGCCAGATAGAGCTAGACCTTTTGGTCCCTCAAAAGCTAAGTATATTGGTGCTTTCTTTCGCACAGGCTCAAAGACAAGCTTGATGTCTTTAGCTACAAAGAACTTGCCCTCATGGTTTACATTTTCTCCAGTCATTATCTTTCGGACAAGATTGACACATGCACGTGTTCGAGATAGCGGTTTCTTATCATAAATGCCCATTTGGTCCATCCAAAATGGGACACCAGAACCTAGCCCAAATACTGTTCTCATATTAGACATCTCATCCAAGGTAGCAAACTCCATCGCTATAAGAGCTGGATGCCTTGAATAAGGATTAACAACCCCAAGTCCAAGTCTGAGTGTTTCAGTAACCGTGGATGCAGCGGCCAGATATGGTATTCCCCCACGAAAGAAGTAATCCTCCGCAAACCAAGCTGACCCTAGATTTGATTTCTCAGCTACTCTTGCTAACTTAATAGCTTCATTGACAGGGAACACACCAGTCATCGCAACACCTAATTCCTTGAATCCTTTCATCTTTTATCACTCTCAATTAAAAAGCAGAGGCGATTTTCCCCTCTACTCCTCTGGAAGCAGATTATGCTCCCCAAGATAGTCTGCTACATCCTTGAGATCCAATTTCTCCAAGGTACTTCTGTATGGCCAGCTAGTCTTCAAATCCCACTCATGCAGAGTATAGTATCGATCCAAAGCATTGTCTAGCTCCTCTCGAGAGTTTTTCTCTCCCTTAAGAGGACCGGATGCAGCTCCTTCATTCATCAGTCTCCAAGGAAGGTCATCATGTTCACGAGTTGCACCACGGGTCACATTGAATGCTTTCTCTAGAGTACAGACACGTCGACCTGTGAGCATCATCTCCTCCTCTGTGAGTTCAATCCCCGTGGCTGCTGCATAAAGTCGTGCCATGTTGTCAGGATTAACTCCGAATGCTGCTGTTGAGGTGAATACACAGAATCCCAAAGCCTCAGTTATCTCGTAACAGTCTTCATGCCAGCGTACAATTTCAGCTCTAAACTCGGTATAGTGTGAGGATGCCCATTTCTTATCTCCAGTGATTTTCTCAATGACTTCAACGGCCTCTGGACTTGAACCGAACTCTGCGAAAGTTTCAGTCATTAGATGGTCATTACCTCTTGGATTGACTGCAAAAGCAAGGGCATATGCTTTAGCAGATCTTGTTTCGACGTTTGATTGCTCAAGTCCCTTCTTATTCATTATTGCCCACTTGTAGGATTCCTTGTCAATCTTCTTTGTAGCAATCTTCAGACCATCTCCAAGAAGGTCACCAAGCCTGCCATCACGAAACGCCATCTTCTCGATAGTTTTCTTAACCTCGTCCAGCTTGCCCCAATCAAGCTTGAGACCATCAGTGTCTTCAAGTGTAAGTGCTCCTCTTAGATAGCTCTCTATTGCCCATTGGGTTACTGTTCCAGCGGTGATTGTATCAAGTCCCAAACGGTTGCAGATTTCGTTGAGGATTAGGACTCCTTCTGTGTTAATAATACCTGGACCATTACCTAACGCTCCAAATGTTTCATATTCAGGTCCACCACTTGCAAGACCTTCATTTGGCCCACTAGGAATTACAGAGTATCGATGACATCCTATCGTGCACCCAAAGCATGCCACGCGTCTCTTTAGGTATCCTCCCTCGTTCAGTGCTTGACCTGAGATTGGATGTACATTTTCTGTGTATCCCGTTTGCCAATTCCTCCCAGGAAATGCATGCATTTCATTGACAGCAGCGATTGATCCAGATGTCCCAAATTCATGTAGACCTTGAGCTCCACTATCAGCCCTGAGATTCTCACGCATCTCCTGAGCGACCTCAGCAAACTTCTTTGGGTGTTTCACACGGACTGGCTTTGTTCCTCTGACAGAGATTGCTTTCAGATTCTTCTTAGCCATTACTGCTGCTCCTCCACCTCTTCCTGCAGCGTGGTAGAGTGAACAGTGTATTGAAGCTGCTCTAACAAGATTCTCTCCTGCAGGTCCAATATACAGGCCTCGTGAGTCCTCACCATGCCACTTCTTAAGAAGTGCATCAGTTTCATTGATGTCTTTTCCCCACAATTCCTTTGCACTTCGTATTTCGACATGATCGTCTTGGATTAGAATATATGATGGCTCTTTGGCTACACCATGTACAACCAAATGGTCATACCCTGCAAACTTTAACTCAGCTCCCCAATGTCCTCCAGTATTGCTTTTCAGGTAGAGTCCAGTTGTACATCCGACTGTGGTAACCGATGTACGACCTGAAGCTGGTGCTGTGGTACCAGTGACTGCACCCGGTGCGAATATGATTATGTTACGCGGATCATCCCATGTGATACTTGGATCTTTACAATAATCCCATAGAATTCTGGCGTTTATTCCTCTAGAGCCAATGTATAATTTCCTCCATTCTTCAGGTATGTCTTCGACCCAGCTTTTTTCCTTTGTTAAATCAACATGCAATATTTTTCCTTGATGTCCATACACTTTCAATTCGCCTCCTTCTTGAGTTCACGATACTCAGACATCCTTGTTGACCGTAGATTTCTCTTCTTCTTCTCAGTATCTTCAGTCTTGTCCACCCACATCAATGCCTCTGGAACACAGTGCTTCACACAATATGGATCCCCACCACAGAGGTCACAAAACATGGGCAATTTTGTTTCTGGATGGAGCCTGATAGCATGATAGATACACGCGTCAACACACGCAGCTTGTGAAGTACAGAGTTTTTCATCAACCGTGATAATCCCCGTTGTTTCATCTCTGGATAATGCACCATTTGGACAGGATGCAATACAAGGGTGGGACTCGCACTGTTCACATAATAATTGAAGCCCTAAGGCGATGTCTTCCTTCTTCATTATCTTGATTCTTCCTCGGGCAGTATCAAATAGGTCCTCTTTGGTAAGAGAACATGCTAGTGAGCACTGCTTGCAACCTGTGCATTTGTCCATGTCAACAAGTAGCAGTTTCTCCATTGTTATTCCTTCCATCATCTTGTTAAAGTATGATTACATTATCTGAACCCACATTAAAATCCTATTATTGTCGTTCGGTTTAATCGTACACAACGCCCCAAATAGCCTTCTGCATCAATATTTCGCCAGTTAGGGATATCAGGTTCATGATAGCTAATTGTTGTGTATTTCTTTAACTGCATATTTACAAGGTGCATCTGTTTAAAGTTCACTTTAAGAAAAATCTGTCACCAATCACTCACGACCAGAAGCGATAGATTATAAGACTCTCACTTGAAGTTTGTCGATGTGTGATACGAGTGAGCAGTGACGAGGATAGCCCGCTACAACCAGACGAACTTCTAGTTGACAACATGGATGAATTTGATGGAACTAGCGATATTATTGGAGGTGCTCATATGTTGTTGTCACATCATCCTCCCTCAATGTATGGTCACTGTCTCAGAGTAAGTATTAAGGGGCGATCAATTTATCTCTGTGGCCGGTGCAGTGGAATCTATGGAGGATTAGGTATAGGTCTCATCTTCCTCTTCATCTTTCAAATTCAATTAAATCCTGAATGGTTTTGGTTTTTCATTGCTGTTTTGCTTGGTTACACTACCATCATTGATTGGATGAGTCAGAGACTCACTCCCAGAAAGACCACAAACTTTGTCCGGGCGTCTACAGGCTTTTTGAGTGGTTTAGCTCTAGCAATCATCTTCTACCTCGGAAACTTGGGCTACATGTTAGTTGCACTTGCTTCAATGAGTGCTTCGGTGGGGATTGTGGGGCTCATTGAGAACAAACGTCGGAATGCCTATTATCGTGAGGTACAGGCAGAGATGGATTCCTCTGTTGACGCGACCGTATCGTAGCAGTACATTTGTCACACATGCCAAACTGTTTTATTCGGTTTCAATTCAATCCTCACCTGAAATGACATGATTCCATTTGCTAAACCGATAATTGGTCAGGAAGAAATAGAAGCTGTGAAGCGTGTTCTTGAGTCAGGAATGCTTGCTGAGGGAAAGGTTTCTCGGGAACTGGAGAAATTATTCGCTGAGTATACTGGCACAAAGTTTGCAACGGTTACCAGTAATGGGACCACTGCGCTTAGCACAGCTCTAGAAGCTATGGACATTCAGCCCGGTGATGAAATTATCACATCTCCTTTTACATTTATAGCGTCAGCTAACTCAATAGCTATGATTGGTGCGATTCCAATCTTCGTTGATATCAAACCAGACACATACAATATAGACCCTGAATTAATTGAAGATGCAATAACTGAAAAGACCCGTGCAATCATGCCCGTGCACATCTTCGGAATGCCCGCTGATATGAAGCATATCATGGAGATTGCTGAATCTCATGATTTACAAGTAATTGAGGATGCTTGTCAGGCTCATGGTGCGGAGATTGATGGCAAAAAGGTCGGTTCTTTCGGACATGTCGCGTCATTCTCGTTCTACGCCACAAAGAATATGATGACTGGAGAAGGGGGTATGATCACCACTGATAATGAGGAGCTTTATGATGAAATCTTGATGGTGAAGAATCACGGTCGGGGTAAACAGGGTGGTTATAGTCATTTCAGGATCGGATATAACAATCGAATGATGGATATAGTGTCAGCTATTGGTATTGAGCAGATCAAAAGGTTGCCACACGCTGTAAAACAAAGAAGATCCAATGCCCAGGAACTGGATACCTTCTTCGCTGAGTATGATAATATCAAACCACAAGCAGAAGATTCAGGGTTCAAATCATCATATCACATCTATGCACCTCGATTGTATTCCGATAAGATGAATAGGGATGAGATCGTGACTGCATTGAGAAATGAGGGGGTTGGGTCACGGGCTGTCTATGCATTGCCCTGTCACAAGCAAGACACATATCTCAATATCCAACAATGGCGATGGGCAAAGTACATCGACTATCCTGATTATTCAACCGTTAGTTTACCAATATCAGAAGAGGTTGGACTACGTCACTTCGATATTCCTGTACATCCGAGTCTTAGCATTGAGGAAAAGGAACAAATCCGGAATGCATTTCGAAAGATATTGGATTAATCCAGTTCAAAATGGTTCAGGATATCTCTCAAATCCCTCGATTCAATTGTGACAGAGGCTGCATCACTCACACTCTTTTCTACGGGATTAAATGCTATACTAAAGGCTGAGAACTTGAACAGGTCAATGTCATTCTCTCCGTTGCCCACACTTGCTATACTATCCATCGAGTGCCCCTTAATCTGTGCATATTGCATCATTGTTGTGACCTTCTCCGGACCTCCCATGATGAATTGTACAGTTCCATCATGGACATCATTTTCTGAACCCAATATATGGGAATAAGCGAAATCGAGATTCAATCTACGAGTTAATGGTTCCATGAAGAACTGACTCACTCCACTTGAGATACATCCAACTTCATAATCCCACTCTTTCAGAGTTGTAACAGTTTCTTCAGCACCTTTCATCAGTGGTAGTTTCTTCACGAGGATGTGGTATTTTGCATTGATTGGCACACCCTTCCAGATTTTGGCAGCCTCAATCACTGTTTTTCTAATGCCCATCTTCTCTTGTTCCATTCTCTGAAAAAGATTGAGATATTTCTCCTTCAATCCGATTTGCTGAGCTATAGCAAAAGCAGCATTATAGCCATCATAGAGAACCCCGTCCAAGTCTAACGAAATGATTTTAATCTCCGGATTCATTTGAGTATCTAATTCCTTCTTTGTTTCTTCTTGAAAGCCACACACATAACAGTAATTATCACTTTTGATGGCATCCTACATGCAATGAATATCATCAGAAAAGGCAAAATGGGTACGATAAACGAAATTAGGAAGAAATTCAGGAGAATCCGAACTGATGAGGAACTTACTTTTGATCTAGGTAGAATAGACAG
>JBHLPA010000091.1:0-8322 GCA_048939935.1 Promethearchaeota archaeon
CTCGTTGAATCTTCACTTTGATGCTGATGTTGAAAAGCCCGTCAGTCAACTCGGAAATTTTCTGTTCATCAGTTGTATCACTGAAGTCCATGCCAAGCTCCTCAATCTCGTAGTCTTTTAGAACCCTAATGTTTGCCATTCTCCCCAGGTTCAGCTCCAAAGCATCACCAAGTCCTTTTTTCACATAGGCCCCACTTATTTGTATAATGTCATCAATAGATACCGTGTCCTCTGACTCCTGTGACAAAATATTGGTCATATCGTCCCATAGAACTACCCTTATACTTCCAGTATCATCAGAAACCAATATACTCGCAACTTTGCCTTCTCCCCCTCCATCTTTTCGTGAAAAGGTTCGTACTGTTCCAATATTTACTACTTTGGCTGTTAGTGCGACATTCCTAGTAGTTTCTGTGATATCTTCTATCCTCTGACGTGCTTTGGAAGAAATCTGATGAAGATCAACTCCCAGTTCTCTAGCTACTATCATCGCAGCAGACTCGTCATTAATCACTTCTCTTCCTAGTTCTTCACGTTTCTCCTCAATCATCTTCAATATGTCTTTACGATCATATTCGGACCTGTGTTTTAGAATCAGTTCAATTGTTTCCTCAAGAGTGAGCAAGTAGGTCACCTTCCATGTCAATATGGTGGCTTAGGCCGTTTTATGGTCATGTCCAGATGCTTTAAAGTAATATCCTCAGGATGCACGAGCTTGGAGAATTTCTAGTATCACAAAACGAAACACAAAATACCTCATCAAGATAGAAACAAGTTGACTTATTGTGACCGAACCCGAACTGAGCAATCCAGAACATAGCATTTTCTATGAACAGTATTTCAGTCTACTAAATGAAGAAGTACATACACTCTACGCTATTGCAGAAACGGCTCGTTTACAGGGATTCGATCCGACCACAAAAGTCGAGATACCTCCTGCACATGATGTGGCTGCCCGTGTCGAAGCTACCCTTGAAGGCCCGGTGGGAGTTGCCAAAAGAATCCGTGAATTGCAGGAAAACAAGTCTCGTGAAGAAGTAGCCTTTGCCATTGCAAAGGAGATTGCAGAAGGAAAACTTGGTGGAATCGAGGATGCTGAGAAAGCTGCTGATAAAGCAGTCAGAGTGGCACTATCAATTCTCACAGAAAGCATCACTGCTGCTCCCCTCGAAGGCATTGCAAAAGTTCGAATCAGAGGGTCTGGAGATGATCGATATTTAGCCTTGTACCTTGCCGGACCCATACGAGCTGCAGGGGGAACAGAGGCTGCAATGACAGTCCTCGTTGCTGAC
Source organism: Promethearchaeota archaeon (assembly GCA_048939935.1). Lineage (GTDB taxonomy): Archaea > Asgardarchaeota > Thorarchaeia > Thorarchaeales > Thorarchaeaceae > SMTZ1-45. The sequence goes on from JBHLPA010000091.1 coordinate 1,293, forward strand.
TATGTACGTCAAGTCCTAGGTTTACCTGCATTCAAATCTACAATAGAAGAAACCGAGCGAGCTCTCGAGGAAGTGGAGCTTTATGCTCGTGCTGTCCACCTTCAATATCCCGTATATCCAGAATTTCTCCGTTTCGCAGCGTCTCGGTTACCAATAATGTTGACTGGAGAACCCACTGAAGAGTTTGAAGTATCAGGGAGTCGTGATCTAGAACGTATTGAAACAAATCGCGTTCGAGGCGGCGCTGTTCTTGTCCTAAATGATGGTGTTGTCGGTAGAGCTGTGAAACTGGCTAAAATTGTGAATAGCAGTCAAATCAGTGGTTGGGAATGGCTTGATGAGCTCTCCTCGAGAATGTCCAAAATAACATCAAGTGCTGAAGAGGATACTACTGACAAGAAACTCGAACCAAAGTCTGACTATTTAGCTGATGTTATAGGTGGAAGGCCAGTATTCTCGCACCCCTCACGCATAGGTGGATTCAGACTTAGATATGGCCGCTCCCGGAACACAGGTCTTGCTGGTGTTGGAGTTCATCCTGCAACAATGTACATTGTGGAAGAATTTCTTGCGCCTGGCACTCACATTCGAACAGAACGGCCTGGAAAAGGCTCAATTGTTACACCTGTTGACTCCATAGAAGGACCAATAGTTCTATTGAAGGATGGGTCCGTTGTTCAGGTGAATGATACTGACGAAGCAAGAAGATTAGAAGGCAAAGTTGAACAAATTCTATACTTGGGTGATGTTCTTGTTGCACTAGGAGAGTTTCTCGAAAACAACCATCCCCTTGTCCCCTCAGGGTATTGTGAGGAATGGTGGTCTCATGACCTAGACTCTGCTGTTTCGAAAATTCCTCTATCAGAGATGAAGAAAAGACTATCAAAGACCGATGTGACTCCCGAATTCATTAACCAGATGATTGACTCCCCCCTTGAACATACTCCAAATGCATCTCAAGCAGTCCATCTGTCTAAGAAATTAAAGATACCACTACATCCAGCATATCTATACAGATGGATGGCACTTGCTCCTGACGACACAGTCAAACTAAGAAAATGGCTACTTGTAAAACACACAATCAAGGACTCAGTCATGATTCTTCCTTACAAATCCGAGTTCAAGAAAATGCTGGAAAAAGTAGGTATTCCTCATACACTATCTTCTGACAGAAAGAAAATCCACCTGAGTTGTGACCCTGTATCTATTCTCACACAGCTTGGGAAGAAAGATGACAAACCAAAAGGTAAAACCTCACTTGATTTGATAAACTCTGTTTCATCCATCAAAATAATGGACAAGGTGGGATTCTCCATTGGTGCTAGAATGGGACGACCTGAAAAGGCTGAAGAACGAAGGATGAGACCGCCTGTTCAAGTACTATTCCCGGTAGGCCGCACAAGAGGAACTGAACGTCGAATAGAGAAAGTAGCTGAGAGCATCGAGCACATCTCCACACTTGATTCATTCGAGGAGGAATTTGTTGGAACTGAAATCCCAGAAACAATAGGTGTTGAACTCGAAATGGTCTCTCGAGTTTGTCCCAGCTGCTCTGCTGAAACGTTTGAGTCTAGATGTCCAAATTGTAAAGTACATACTAATGTTCAACCATGGTGTTCTCATGAGGACTGTGGGCGACCTATTGATCCAAACACAGGCATGTGTCAATACAGTCATGATGTGAATCTCATACGCATGACGAAAAAAATCCCTGTTGATATTACTGGACTGATAAATCGTGTCAAGACAGAGGTTGGTGAGTTTGAGGCACACGGTGTTCGAGGTGTTCTTGGTCTAACCAGTGACCTCAAGATTCCTGAATATCTTGGAAAGGGTATTTTGAGGGCTAAACATGATGTCTACTGTTACCGTGATGGGACTGCTCGTTTTGATGCTACTGACGCACCACTGACTCATTTTACACCTCGAGAGATAGGAACCTCAATCAGTCGTCTACATGAATTGGGATATGTCACCGATCAGGATGGAGAACCATTAATCTCAAATGATCAGGTGGTAGAGCTCAAAGTCCAGGACATTATAGTACCCGAAAACTGTGCGATGTATCTGGTAAGAGTTGGTAGATTCATTGATGATTGTCTGGAGAAGATCTATGGTCTTGACAGATACTATCGGTTTAACATACAGGAGGATGTCGTTGGACATCTTGTCATCGGCTTGGCGCCTCACACTTCAGCGGGGATCATTGGTCGAATCATTGGGTTCACCAATGCCAGTGTCTGTTACGCTCATCCTTACTGGCATGCAGCAAAGAGAAGAAATTGTGATGGGGATGAGGATGCACTCATCTTGGTCCTAGATGCACTCCTCAACTTTTCAAAGAACTATCTTCCTGCTGGAAGAGGTGGTTTGATGGATGCTCCCCTAGTTCTGTCTGTAATTCTTAATCCCATTGAGGTTGATGATGAAAGTCACAATATGGAAGTATGTAGACGATATCCTGCTGAATTTTATGACATGGTTGCTAAAGCTAGACATCCTAAGGAAGTGGAAGATCTTGTTGATATCATTGCGTCGCGGTTGAATACTGCTACACAGTATGAGGGATTTGGCTTTACACATAATACATCTTCTTTTGATATCGGTCCAAAAAATACTAGATACAAGATTTTGGGTAGCATGGATGAGAAACTCAGCGCTCAACTGAAACTTGCCACTCTGATTTCAGCAGTCGATGCAAAAGACGTTGCTGAGCGTGTTCTCTCACATCATTTCTTCCGCGATATCCGCGGTAATCTCAGAGCATACTCTACTCAAAAGATACAATGTCAGAAGTGTCGGAGGATCTATAGACGAATTCCCCTGTCAGGTTGTTGTATATGTGGAAACAAACTCTCACTGACTGTAAGAGAAAAGAACATCTCAAAGTATCTAGAGGTGACGCAAAAAATCATCGAAGAACATGGATTGGACCAATATCTGCAGGAGCGATTAAAACTCATAACCGCCTCTTTGGACTCACTGTTTGTTTCAGAACAGACATCTTTGACTGATTTCTTTGAATCCTAATCCGGTCCCTGTGACTTCAAAGCCAAAGGCAGAAGGTCTCTATCCTCAATCATACCAATGAGGCTTCCAGTTACCGAAAGTACAGGTGCTTGGTCTATGTCCTCATTACGAAGCGTTCTGATACATTCAGCTACAGAAGTAATCTCAGTAAAACTGATGATGTTCTTCGTCATTACTTCCTCTACAGCTGTACTTGGAAGTCGTAGGAGTTTCTTAGTAACAACAAGAAAATCTTTGGAGGTCCATCCCCAATCTACTGTACTATCTGTCCCGCTAAACGTCTGCGACACATTGTCTTCAACGGTCACCTCAGATAGCCTGAGATAATCACTTACAGTAATCATGCCACTCACACCGCCGCCTTCTCCAAGTACAACAAGACCGTTCTTACCAGCCATTTCCATTATCATGTATGAGAGGGGAAGTGGTGTCTTCTCCCAAACAGCATTCACAGTCCGTTTCACAAAATCAGATATTTCCTTTGCACCATATTTCTTGTCTGTTGCAAGAGTAGCTTCAAGAATATCTGGTACTGAAACTAGTCCAACCAAATCACCCTTCTCAACAACTGGAAGTCTTCTGTATCTCTTCTCAATCATCAGTTTCAGAGCGGTCTTGATACTAGTCTTAGGTGTAACCGTTTCTGGGTCTCTGACCATAAGCATGGCAAGCTGGTTCTCATCAGCCTTACGAAGAAGGTCTGTTCTTGTGACTATTCCAACAAGTGACTTAGATCCTTTTTTCACAACAGGAACGCCATTAATTTGCCTCTCAGCCATTAGCTGAAGAACATCTTCTCTTGTTCCAGGTACAGAAACGTACACTACGTCCGATTGCATGCAATCCTTGACCATCATTGTTCGGGCTACTCCGGGTTATAGAAACTTGAGCACTAATCGAATCACAAGGACATTGAAGGGGTCCAATGGAGTTGATTAGACGGGATAGTGTTTTTTTAGTCACCTTTTATGGTTTTCCTTGAAACAAAATTACCATGGATGCTTTTTCAAACCTACGAAGTAGCTAAACGCATTACTAAGCCAATGTATTCCTAACGTTGTTAGTATTAGAATCATCACAAAGACAGGCTTTGGCACAAAGAGTGGGAACGCAAAAATCAATGCCATGATAATGAATCCTACTTGGTCGAGAAATGGAGACGGGTCTCCACTTTTCACATTGACTCGTCTTTTAATGAAAGAACCGACTACGTCTCCTGTCAGGGCTCCTAAAGATAGAAGAAAGGCTACCGGGATATTGATACTGAGAACGTAGTCCATCTCGGGGGTTATCGTGACATACTGTGCCAAGATTGGCCTTAGATAAGGAGCTGCAAAAAACTGTCCCACTCCTGTCAGTGTACCAAACAACACACCTACAATGAATCCTCTGATCGTCTTGCCATCGCCTAATATTCGGTAGCCATCACGAAAGACCCTTCCACCATCTATTGGTTTTCCACCACCACCTACAACCGGTGTGGCGTTAGCAATCCATGCAGACAATCCAAGCCAGATTGATAGCTCGAAGATTGCCAGTTCCTCGTACATCTATAATACTCCAATAGTGCCCTTTAGTTATCCAATTTCACTCTTTCTCATCTGGCCTTTCTGATGTGAATCCACTATTAATGAGAAAGAGTCGTCCATCTGAGAATTCACCCTCCGGACTAACTCGTCTTATGATTCTCCCTCCTGTCCCTTTTGCAACACGCAATTTTATCGTATAGTCAGACCAATAATCCATGATGTTCTTTGCAACTGGCTCAAAGTCATCATTACCTCTGAGCTGTGACCTGACTTGATTCAAAACTACTACAGCGAGATCATGGTCGCGCGCGAGCCCCTTCAAGATGCCTGCCTGACGATTTAGTTCTCGATGGTTGGCATAGTTTGTCTTTTTGTCCTCAAGCTCTAATCGATAGTATCTAGTGAGGGTATCTATTATGACGAGTTTGACGTTTTCTCTCAAGAATAACTCAAGCTCATCAATCAATGCGCCTTGTTCACTGAATCCCTTAGGCGCCATTATTTTCACTCTATCCTCGAGGTCCCTAAATGGCATTCCTGTCATCTGCTCAAGACGCAGTACAGGTGATGTGCTTTCAGAGTTTACATAGATAGTCCCAAAATCTAGTCTGTTTGTATTAACAACGAATTGTAATGCAAGTGTGGTTTTTCCTGAGGCTGCATCTCCATAGACTTGTGTGAATAGACCTGTGCTGAGACCTCCATTGAGAATCCGGTCAATTAGCGATACCCCAGACGGAAGAATCAAATTCAATCCCACTGTCTTTTTGGTCGTCGCTCTCGAGTGATAAGCATATCTAGAAGGACCATTAACATGCTCAAGTGGCAGGTAGCAATTGCCACAGAGAATCCCCGGGTGCTCTATCTTGTCATAGAGCTCTTGAAGAAACTCGATCTTAGGTTTGTAGTCTGTTTACCAGGCGATTCTCTTTGTGATGACGCAAAAGTCATCATAACAACAAAAGAGGACTCCAACAAACACGCCAGAGAGGTCGTTGTTGATGAGTACCTAAATCCTGATTTCACCTCAATTGAAATCTTGGTCAAGCTAAATGATATTACCAGTCCATCGTCCGCAATGATTGGTATTGACCCCGGAATGCGATTTGGGGTTGCTTTAGTCATCGACGGAATTGTGGCATTTACGAATTCTCCCACCTCTCCCGGCGCTGCGGCTCGTCTCTCATCTCGCTTGGAGTCATATGTTTCTGGTCTTTTTCCAAACTGCAGAACAATCATCCGTGCTGGAACCGGGTCGAAGCTCTACTCGGTATTGTATCTCAGAGATATTAATCGCCAATTTCCGGGCCTGAATATAGAACTCGTTAATGAACAAAACACAACTCTCTCAGGAGGAGTTACCTCTGATCAATCATCAGCCATACTTATTGCTGGAAGACCAGGACGAGTTCTAACTGAGAACGACACAATCCTTGAGCCGAAAGTCGGTTATGTCAAATCGTTGAAACTATTTGTACGGCGTTATAGTCGAGGGCAGAAAGAGATAACCACAGATGAAGCCAAGGCAATTCTACTTGATGAATCATCACTTGACAGCATACTAACTAATGACTGTTAGACAATGAAGAAACTCTCGACCTGATGTGATGTGATCTCTGGGTCATTTGGAATGACTTGTGTGACATCGTTCAACCAAGAAGGGACAAATCTACTGAGATAAGGTGTTCCGAATCGTTGATCAAGCATCACTATCACACCTCTATCATCTAATCGCCTGACAGGCCTTCCAGCAGCCTGTATTGCTCGAGTCATAGCTGGAAGTACATATGCATAGTCTCTGCCTTTCTGATTGAACCGTGAGTCATAATAACTGATTTGCGCCTCCATTCTGGGAGTAGGCTTAGCATATGGGACCCCTACGACAACCACACTCTCCATTGTAGTCCCCGGAAAATCACCGCCTTCAGAGTTTCTGCCACCTTGTACACCTAGAAGCACTGCACCACCACGGTCTCCCTGTCTCTTGAACTCATCAATCAATTTGTCATTCTCAGTCCCCTTCATTCCTGCTTTTTCAATGAAGAGCTTGCGTCGAAGGTGCTTCTCGAGACCGGCATCAAGTAACGATTTTGCTACCGAATAGCTTGAGGTGAAAATTCCTGTATTGCTTGGAGTACCATCTGCAACAGCAACACAATGATCAACAATCTGTTTGAAGGTTGACTTATTGCGGTTCTGAAATGAAGTGTCCAATCCACTCACAATCAAGCCAAGTCTGTTTCTCCGAGCAAAAGGACTCTGAAACGTGGCTTTGATTGCATCAGGTCCAAACCCAAGCATCTCTGAATATGCATCTAAAGGTGACATTGTACCAGAAACTGCAATAGAATTGTGAACCATACTTAGAACATTCCCTGTGACCGAAGTAGGATCCAGTGCCACAAGGTCCAGTGAAACTCTCCTGCTCTCACCATATCCTCTGCTGGATGCTAATAGAAACGTGTAGTCTT
>JBHLPA010000092.1:0-8301 GCA_048939935.1 Promethearchaeota archaeon
AATCAGGTATCTGAAGAATCAAGTTTGGATCGGGACAGATACTAAGCCAAACCCCGCGTTTGCTAGAAGGCGCGACACCAAAGAGGTCTCCTTCTTTATCCATCATGTCCACAATAAGTTGAAAGTGGAGGTGTGGAGGCCATCCGCCATTCTGGGGGTATTCCCCAACACTTCCTAGTTGTTCGCCAGTCTTCACTGGTTTGCCAATAGACAGACCATTGAGTGATTCACGACTCAGGTGACTGTAGAGAATGTAGAATTTAGGACCATCTGGTGAAGTCCTATGCTCCACCACAATTGTGGGACCGTTGTCAAGGGATTTTGCGTTGTCTTTAAAGCTATGAATAACACCATCATATACTGAGAGGACAGGAGTACCACTTTCCACAAACAAATCAATTGCCAAGTGAATGGTCCGGTTCTCGTTTCCAGGGGACAGGTATTGTTCGCCACTATAGATTAGGCGAGGTTCATTATAACGCCCTATACCAAAAGTGACACCAGCACCTTGGAGCTTTTCACCGATAAGATTCCCAAAACTAAGATGATCAGCAAGCTGAAGAGGAGAGGACACATCTATACTCCCAACACTGAGGTCGATTACGATACTATTTGTGTGGTCAAGTCGCGTACCAATAGGACTGGAAAAGGCTCCTGATTTCTTTTTCAACCATTTTTGAACACGTAAAGAATCTGGACAGGGTTCCATTCCTAATGCTTCACGGAAGCAGTAGATTGCATACCGTGGGTGGATTTCTGAGAGCAGAGAAAGTATCTTCCATGCTCTGTTTTCACTAATAACCAAGTATTCATTATCAGGTTCAAGCTTCTTCTGGTACGCTGCAACACAAACGCTCGTGGCTAGTCTAGTACAAACCAGAGGAAAAAGAACCTCGAGCTCTACCTCAGTTAAGGGAAAGACTGTGTGATAGCCAGCAACTATCCTTTGTCCTATTCCAATTGGATCATCCTCGTCGAGTATCGCATAGGCAATAGCAATAGCCAGCTCATTAATGGTGTGAGAGTGGACCATATCTCCAAAATCAAGGATACCAAAGGAACGATTTTCATCATGAGGATGATTGATCACCACATTATCATCATTGGCATCATTGTGAATGACACTTGTCCGTAGCTCACCCATCCGTGGAACAACCAACGTTTCGAACATGTTTAGAAAGTGATCAACAATTTTTTGCTTCTCAGAATTGGAGATTTGCTCCTTGAACTTACGAATTGTTGAGCCAGCTCTCTTCAAATCCCAGTAAAATTCTCGATGAGTTGCAGGGTCATCGAAATCAGCGAAACTTGTGCTTAGAGTTCCTATGAACTTTCCAAAGTCCTCGAGTAAATCAGGAGAATGGGGATTAACAGAAGACATGACTCTTCCGTGGAGGTAAGAGACCAGCCTAACATAATGTGAACTCCCCTCCGGAGTTTCTACTTGTGCTATCTCCTCGCCTGAAACGGTTTTCTGTATTCGAGGGATTGCATGTAACGTGAATCTATCTGCAATGTGATGCATGGCATGATTTTGGAAGTCTAGAGTTTCTTTTTTCTCAGAAGCTGTAGATATCTTTAGGACATACTCCTCACCACTCGGAGTCATAAGATGGAAATTTTGATCCCGTTCGCTGGGCAATTCTTTGAAACTACCAGAAAGACCATAGAGTGACTGTGTGATTGAATGAGCTTGTTCAATGTTGAACTTTGGTCTTTCCGGATCTCTAACGTCCACAGATATTGTCACCTTGGGATAATAACAGGAGATGTATTCTAAGCCATAAATGTAAGCGTTTTTCAACTGTGGTCCTTAAGGAATTTCTCCAAATCTCGTATGTAATCATCCATGGGAATCTCCCATTGACCTGTTGCCTCGTTATGAAGTTGGTAGTGACTATGCATACCCCCAAGAGCCACGGTACGATTAACTACTATTTGAAAGAAGTAGGAGCTGAAGTAAGTTCGTAGAGATTCAAAGGCTTTCATATAACCAACTAGGTCACTGGAGTTCATCGTGATTCTTATGGCGAATCTATTGGGTTTATCCATGTATATATCTCTGCGAAATGGTAGATGACGAAAACATGATAATGCTGAGTCATTCCTAGGATCTAGTTCGACAAATGTATACAATATAATAGAATATGGAGAAGGTGGGATTATCCATACAGAACCTCTCAGTACATTCTCATCCTTCAGCCGTCTAATCCGTACACGGACTTGAGTGTCTGATAGTCCAACACGTTTACTGATTTCCTTTGAAGAGATGAGACCATGCTCTTTTATCTCAGCAAGAATCGTAATGTCCTTTTGGTCGTGTTCCATAGTTTTACGGTCCCAGACAAAATCAAAGCCAGAGGACTCACCGGACTCGATTGCTTTCTCTGATTGGGTCAACCATTCTTTCCAGTTCCATTTCCAGCCGGTTATCGGATTGTATCTTGTTAAATCTGCTTGTAGGGGTAGAAAGTCAATCGTATCAAATCGGTAATAGTCTTTGATGATGTTCAATTTCTTCAGAGCCTGAATCATGTTGTCGATGATTTCTGGTCTTTCAAGGGGATATCCGCCTGCAGTGAAATAGCCATTATATCTACCATATGTTGCATAGTGAACATTGAAGTTCTTGAAACAGTAGAGGAACTCACGAGAGAGGTGTCTGTATTCTTCAGTCAATTCCAGAAATAGACCTAACTCGCCTAAACCAAGCTTTGCATCGAGTGTCTGAGGCCATTGCTGGTAGAAAAAGCCTTTCTCTTTGAGTCGTTGGAGTCTGTATCTAATGGTCCTCACTGGAAATCCAAGCATCTTCGCTAACTCCGGAGCCTTACCTGAACCACCAAGTTCAGCAAGTGCTTTCAGCAGCATTTGATCCGTGAGTTTCCGTCTTCCTTTCGACACTTCTCTTAATTCTCCATTAACTTTCTTTGGTCATCTCAAGATACCTTTCCAAGTTCTGAATATATTCCTCCATAGGTATTTCCCACCTACCAGTTGTTTCATTATGTAGATGGTAGAATCCTCGCATTCCTCCTGGTACCACTCCAGTATTTACACAGATTTGAATGAAGTATGATCTGAAATGCTGCCTGAACGTTTCAAGACCTTTGTAATAACCAGCCACATCACTCGAATTCATGGTGAGTCTGACACAATACTTGTCTGTAGATTCCATAAGGAGATCTTTTCGAAATGGTAGGTGGAGAAAGCATGTAAAAGCAGGATGATTAGGTTCTTCGAGTTCGAAATAGGTGTACAGAGAAATATTGGCAGGTGTCTGTTCAGTCAACCATGCATATCCACGAAGTATGTTTGCTTCCTGCAGGCGACGGAGTCTGACTCCAATCTGAGTCTCGGATAAACCAATCCTCTCACTCAATTCTTTATGTGTTAGTTCAGTGTTCATCTTCAACTCTGCAATAATAGCGATGTCCTTGTGGTCGTATTCGAAGGGGGCAGGACTCTGGTCAAACTTCAAAGGAAATTGTTCACCCTCCTTCAGTGTCTTTTCACACTGCTTCACCCAGTCTCTCCAATCCCAATTCCATCCAGTTTTTGGATTGTATTTAGTCAGATTTCCAGTAATAGAGAGAAAATCAAGTGCTCGATGTATATACGAATCTTTGATGAGACCCAGTTGTTTCATTGCTCTCATCATGCGATCCAAAATCTGTGGATTCTCGATTGGATATCCGGCTCCAGCTGAAAATCCATTGTACTTACCGTATGTAGCATTGTGTACGTAGAGATTTGGAAAACAGTTAAGGAACTCTCTTGAGATACCTATGTACTCATCAGATAAGTCAAATATTACTGCAGCATCGCCAAGACCTAGCTTCGTATCAAATGTCTGAGGCCATACTCGTCCCAAATATCCTTTCTCTCTGAGTCGTGTGATTCTGTAACGTATTGTTCTATCAGGATAATCTAAAATCTCACTGAGCTCGGTCGCTGTAATCTTGCCTCCGAGTCTCGTGATTGCGTCTAAGAGGACTGAATCTTTCAGACGAGGTCTTTTTTTGGTCACAGTCTATCCACGAACTCCTAGTAATTCCTCTATTACGGTGAACTTAAGCTTTATAAATTGCCGGATATATTATTATACCGTTGATGTGGCAATATTTCTACTAAATTATTGCCGATAACGCTATGGATTGTGATGAAAGGATGTTCACACCGAATGACCTCCCAAGAAGTGCGCTCATAGTGCTGGACCATCTCGCCAAACATGGTCCAATGGCTCCGAGAGATCTCTCAATGAAGTCAAAGATGCCATTAAGGACGGTCACTTTTGCTTTAAAGAAGTTGGTGAACCAGAAACTTCTTCGTCGGGTACCAAATTTGATGGATATGAGAAAACCTCTCTATCATGCCAACCTTGAGAGAATACGCGAAGTTCAGACAGAGATTGAACGACTTCGTTTAATGGTTGGTCTCCAGATGCGAGCTATTTAGAGCCAATGAGTTTTTTTTCTCAATCCTCTAAGGCATGAGGTGAGTTCAGACTCTATCCATCATGTGTGAGTCTTCGTAACTCTTGGGTTTCCAGAAAGTTACCCATGACAAACATGGTCAGAGTCCTATCAACAGCAGGCAATTCTCGAAGGAAGTCTACAATGAATCGGTTCATCTCTTCAACATCTTTTGTGCGAACTTTTAGAAATACATCATACTGACCACTCAAGACAAAGACTTCCTGTACAAAGGGATGCTTTGCAATCTCTTGACAGAACTCCTTCTGTGACAGCAAGTCAGGTTCACCCGGTACTCGGTATCGTATTGTTACGAAGATCAAAGCAAGTGTTGGACGATTGAGTAAGACAGGATCGAGAATTGCACTATATTGTTTGATAATCCCATCTTCCTCTAATGCTTTAATTCTAGCATGCACTGTTGAGATACCTTTCCCAACTTGTTCAGATATCTTTTGGACTCCAAGCTTACAGTCTTCTTGAAGTAGCTCGAGAATCTTGAGATTTATGTCATCTATAGCAGATTTGCCGGTCTTAGACATTATATCACATTCCGAAAAGTATTCGGTATGATGTACAATTCATCGAAATTCTTGATAAATATTATTCAATATTGAGTGAGATGTTCAAATAGTAAGAAATGCGTTTCTCATCAAGATGCAAATTTCTCTCAGAAACCATAGTATGCTTCGAATAAGATTAGGGAAAAATGTAACGAATTATGTTAAAACCAAGATTAGCCGAAAAGATTTCACATGGTATCCGATAAGAGTTAATACCTACATGCATTAGTCTTACTTTTCTGTGGTTGATTTGGAGTACGGACACTTCTCAGAAGACAACAAGGAGTACGTCATTACTAGACCAGACACTCCAACCCCCTGGATCAACTACCTCGGAAATAGTGAATACTGCGCGATGATCTCGAATACAGCTGGAGGATACAGCTTTCATTTAGACCCGAGAAATAGGCGAATCACACGTTATCGATACAACAATATGCCAACCGATAGACCCGGTAGGTATATCTACATCCGGGACAGCAACACTGGAGAATACTGGTCCCCTACCTGGCAGCCAACACTCTCGAAGCTCGATAGCTATGAGTGTAGGCATGGTCTTGGTTACACGAAATTCTCGTCCTCCAAATCGGAAATTGAAACCAAAGTAACCTATTTTGTGCCTCCAGATAACAACCTGGAAATTTGGAAAATCACACTCAGGAACACATCATTGTCTCAAGATAGGTGGCTCAAGGTATTTTCCTACTGCGAGTTCTGTTTGTGGGAAGCTCCTCGGGATCAAAATGATTTGCAGTCAGTCCAGTTTCTCGGGATCTCGCGCTTCAACAACAATGCGATTTTGTATCATTTCTTCGACGAAAGTACAGGTTATGCATTATTCACTTCGAATCAAAAGATTGAGAGCTATGATTGCAATAGAGAGTCCTTCATCGGAAAATATCGTGATGAATCGAATCCAGAAGCAGTGGAGATTGGAGAGTGTTTTAGATCAGAAGCAGTGGGTGGAAATCCAATCGCGGCAACATGTAGTTCAGTCCATCTAAGACCAATGGAGTCGAAGACCATTACATATGTTTTAGGAGTGAGTCAAGACAAGTCAGAACTAAAGAGCCTAATTCGAGAGTTCAGCGATGACAAGAAAGTAGACAAAGAGTTCCAGAAACTAAGAGAGCATTGGGATTCTTTTCTCAACAAAATGAAGGTCAAGACAGAGGATCCTGATTTTGATGCAATGGTGAATGTCTGGAATCAGTATCAATGCCGAATTACGTTCGATTGGTCGAGATATGTTTCGTTTTACGAGACAGGAATTGGAAGAGGAATGGGTTTCAGAGACTGTAGCCAGGATGTTCTAGGTGTGGTTCGAGCATTTCCTTCCAGAGTTAGACATCGAATCATTGACCTTGCAAAGAACCAATTTGAAAATGGTCGGGTCTATCACATATACTTCCCACTGACAGGTGAAGGAGGATTCCCGTACTATGTGAAGGAGGATATGCCATTCTTTAGTGATGACCATTTATGGTTGATTCCAGCTGTGACGGAATATATCAAGGAAACAGGGGATTCTAGTATTCTTGATGAGAGAGTGAAGTTTGTTGATGGCCCGCCTGTGACCATCTACGACCACATGCAGAGGTCTATTGAATTTACTAGGAGCATGATGGGAAACCATGGTATCCCCCTTCTTGGAACTGCTGATTGGAACGATCCATTGAGTATCCCAGGACCAAATAACGCAGCTGAGAGTATCTTTACTGCAATGCTTCTTCACAAATCACTCACTGAATTGTCGGACGTGAGTATTCAAACAGGAAGAAAAAAAGAAGCTAGAACATATAGAGAATTGGCAGGTAAGACCAGAGATCACCTAAACAAAGTAGCATGGGATGGTGACTGGTTCATTCGGGCATTCGATGATTCTGGCAATCCACTTGGAAGCAAGAAATGCAAGGAGGGGAAAATCTACCTCAATGCACAATCATGGTCTATTCTTAGTGGTGTTGCTTCATACGAGAGAGGTGTCAACTCCATGGATGCTGTCAAGGAGTACCTTGATACGAAGTATGGGTTGATTCTTCTGAGTCCTGCGTATTCAAGATACTATAAAGAGATTGGAGCTTTGTCGAGTTATGCACCTGGTCTAAAAGAGAACGCATCAATCTGGAGCCATGCAAATGCGTGGGCAATCATTGCAGAATGCATGCTAGGAAGAGGTGACCAAGCATACGAGTACTACAAGAAACTAGCACCACCAACAAAGAATGGAATGGCTTCAATTCACCAAGCTGAACCGTATGTCTATGCTCAGACCATTGCAGGGATTGATCATCAGGCTTTTGGTATGGCAAAGCAGTCATGGCTTACTGGTACAGCTGCATGGATGATGAATGCAGCCACCAATTGGATTTTTGGTGTCAAACCCCAATATCAGGGATTGCTTGTCGACCCATGTGTACCAACTTCGTGGAGGAGTTTCAAGATGACTCGTTATTTTAGGAGCACAATCTATGATATCATGTTCTCTAATCCTAAAGGAGTTTCAAAGGGTATCGAAGCTATTCACGTTGATGATGACCTACTCGAAACCAATCTAATCCCAGCGTTTTCTGATGGCAAAACGCATAAGGTATCAATCAAAATGGGCTAATCATTATACAAAAAGAGAGATGATGGGGAAGGAAGAAGATGGAGCAAAACACTGACCAGCGGGTGAATAAAGAGGACTCAAACGGTCCTACAGCGGAGATGCCTTCATCCACACACTTTCTATCCAAACTGAAAGAAGTACTATTCAGCTCTTTCGCGAAATTTGTGGCGAGAAAAGCTGTGTTCTACATCGTTGTAATTTTCTTTTCAGTTTCGCTGGTGTTTTTTGTTATTGAATCCATGCCGGGTGATCCTGTCGCTGTAATGCTTGCTAGTGGAAACCCTCCACCGGGAGCAGATATTAATGCCTTGGCTGAAATTATGAGGGAATATTTTGGTCTGGATAAACCAGTCTTGGAACGGTATGTCATTTACTTGTGGAATTTTTTCAGTGGTAATTTGGGGCAATCATATCATTTTTTCCCTGTAGACGCTTCAACCATCATCCTTTACTATTTGCCATATACACTGTCACTGGCAATTCCTGTACTTTTTGTTAGCTTCTTCTTGGGAAACTGGATAGGAGCTAGGGCTGCTTACCTTAAAGGCAAGCTAAATGAAACAAGTTACTTTACACTGGTCTTTTGTAATCAATTGCCACCGTTCTGGCTTGGATTGGTAGTTATTTTTCTTTATGTATTGATATTCAGAAG
>JBHLPA010000093.1:0-8243 GCA_048939935.1 Promethearchaeota archaeon
ATTACGACCTCATCAACAAGCTGATCCAGACCTTTACCTACGAGTTGTCGAACGTAGAGATGATGGTATAGTTGTCCGCGGTGCAAAGAATCACATCACCGCTGCAGCTGTAGCAGAAGAAATCATAGTAATTCCAACTAGGATGCTTACACCTGAGGAAGATGAGTATGCTGTTGCCTTTGCAGTTTCTGGGGACTGGGAAGGTGTAAAGCTTGTCACACGAGCATCTAGTCATAAACGCGATTACTATTCGTGCCCGTCAGGTGATTTCGGAGATGTTGAGAATTTCATAATCTTTGATGATGTCTTTGTACCAAATGAAAGAGTCTTTCTTAGTGGGGACAAAGGTGAACATGCATTTGGAGGATGGGCAGCACTCCTATTCGCTCTATATCACAGACATAGCTATACTGGATGCAAACCAGCTAGTTCTGAAATCATTCTCGGCTATAGTGCATTAGTGAGTGAGTATAGTGGAATTGAAAACAAGAAACATGTACAATCGAAACTTGCAGATCTGATTAGTGTAGCTGAGCTTGTTTACGCGGCTGGAATTGCAGCCGCACATAAAGCCACGAAAGATGACTCAGGAACCATGATTCCGGATGCAGTGTTCTGCAATGTTGGCAGAAAACATGCAGGTAAGAACTATTACCACGAGCTAGAAATTCTGGCGGACCTGGCGGGAGGCCTTCCAGCAACGCTTCCTCATGAGGCAGACTTCTACGATGAAGCAATCGGACCATTCATTCAGAAGTATATCAAGCGAAAAGAGGATGTGTCATCTGAAGACATTTACAAGCTATATCGCGTGCTTTCTGACGTGTTGTGCTCCTCAATTGGAGGGGTTTCCGCAGTAGCTGGTATTCATGGTGGAGGAAGTCCTGCTATGGAAGATGTAGCTATACTGAAACAATATGACCTCGATTTGAGAAAGAAGATAGCAAAATATCTTGCAGGCATAGCAGAGGAATAGAACCTCGATAAGGATAACAAAAGACACAGGGATTACCATTAATGTTCGAAAAAGATAGATTTCGCTGCAAACCGTGATAAACTAGAATAAATGTTATTCAAATAATAACCTATTACTTAAATACCACGCACTACTTCAATTACGAACACATCTCTCATTGCGAGGAGAGTTGAAGGAGAGAAATCTATGGAAACAAGACAAATTGTCGCCGTAGTTCTCATCGTCGTAATAATATTAGGTGTCGGCGTGGGCATCTTTCTATTCCTTCCTGCACCTTATGGTGCAGTGGTTATAGGAAGACTTGTACACCCCGGGGCGCCTTCTGGCATTGATAATGACCATATCATAGTTGTAGGGATCTTAGATCCTATGACAGAGATCCAAGGTGAAGGGGCATGGTATGGGTCCTATCTTGCTTGCGATGAGATAAACTCTGCGGGTGGTATTACCGTAGGCGGCGAAACCTACTACTTTGGACTGATCTCAGAAGATACGTCTGAAGCTGACGCAGAACTAGACATATCTAAAGGAACTGCGGCTGCAACGAAGATAATCACGGAAGATAACGCTCAGTTTCTCCTGGGCGGATTCAGAACGGAATCGCTTCTGGCGTATATTGAAACTGTAATGGATAATGACATGGTCTTCATTGACACAGGAGCCTCTACTGATAGCTTCTGTCAAAACGTGATTGATGACTATGCTAGGTACAAGTACTTCTTCCGAGCAATGCCAATCAACTCGACATCTTTGGCATCTTCGCTGTTCAGGTACTTGATATATCTTAGCGGATACTTGCATGCGGTTACATCAGAGAATATTACTAAGGTGGCGATTATTCGCGAGGGTCTTGATTGGACTGCTGGCATGAGCGCCTTCTTAAACGGTTACTTGCCTAGTAATCCATATCACAATTTCACTGTAGTTCATGAAGTCGCATACCCAATCACAGCCGAGGCTACAGACTTTGCGACATATTGGTCACAGATTGAAGCTGCTGGAGCGCAGATTACAGTTCCAATCATATCTGCCCAGGGCGGAATTCTGATGATGACGCAGTATGCGCAAGCTCAACCAGGGTGTGTACTCGCTGGTATAGATGTGATGTCACAGCTAGATAGCTATTGGGGTGAGACTGGTGGCGGTTGTGCGTACGAAGTTGTTCTGCAGTCAACACTACGGACAAATAAGACAACAAAGACAATAGCATTCTGGGACTCGTTCCTAGACCACTACAAATCAGAACCGCTCTATACAGCTGTTGGAAGCTATGACGCAATGTACATGTTTGCAGATGCTATTGAAGAAGCCCAGTCATTTGTCTCAGATGATGTTGTAGCAGCTCTGGAAATGTACACACTTGCTGCGCCATTCATAGGCGCTGGTGGAAGGGTTGCTTGGACAGCAGGTCATGACCTATTTGAAAGTCCCAGCTACAGCTACACATTGTTCTGCCAGTGGCAGGACGACGGTACAAAGCAGTGTGTGTCAAGCGGCGGTCTGATATATCCTGACTCAATTGTTACTGCTTCATTCCAGCTACCTCAGTGGGATGGTTGGAGTATTAACCCGTGAGTCACGAAAACACAGAAATCAATAAGCAAAACATCCCCCTTTTTTATAAGGGGGATTGTTTCTTCTTTTTAAAACCGATTTCACAAAATGTCTAGATAATAGGTGGACAAATTGATCGAGGAAATACTAATCTATGGTACGGTGCAGGGATCTCTATTGGCGCTCTTGGCCTTGGGATTCTCCCTAGTGTATGGCGTGGGAGGAATACTTAACCTGGCTCACGGGGCATTCTACGTTATAACAGCCTATATGATATATTGGATCCTTCCCTACTTTATCTTTATAGATAATTACCTTCTTAGATTTGGAATAACTGCAGCCATTAGTTTGGCTGTAGCCGTGGTGATTGGTGCGGTCACGTATCTAGGCTTAATGGAGCCATTGAAAGAATCACATATTGGAATCGTCTTGGTAACATTTGCTTTAGCTTTCTTCTTTGAACAGTTTGTGAAATTCGTGGGTGATCCAAAGACTCACTTCATCATTCCATTTGTGCCAGGCACAGTAACATTTCTCGGAGTCACATTTCCTGCACAGCTTGTAGCCTTGGTTGCTGGATCCTTGATACTTGTTACTTGTGTCACACTATTCATAAACAGGTCGACAATTGGAAAGTCAATTCAAGCAGTATCTCAAGATTTTGAAGCAGCCCAGCTTGTTGGAATCAATACAAACATGATTTTGATGACTACAGTCATGATATCCGCATTACTTGTCGGATTTGCCGCAGTTCTATATGCTCCAGGGAACTTTATTGCTCCACGGATAGGATGGCGATATCTGCTTCTTGCATTTTCAGTGACAATCTTCGGTGGAATGGGTAGCATTCAAGGTAGCATTGCTGGTGCATTCGTAATGGGCTATGCAACATCACTCACAGACTTTCTGATAAGTCCGACTTTCTCAGTGATAATTCCGATTGTTGTGATTCTTGTGATGCTCTTGGTAAGACCACAAGGACTGTTAGGAAAGAAGGAGCTGTACTAGTAGATGATGGGTCTTCAGGTCGATATGCAGTCCCTTATTGGGCGATTCAAAATATGGGCAAGCACGTTTCGAGGAAGTATAACATTATTTAGCCTAGCAGGACTTTTGCTTATTCCAGTCTCTGGGAATCAGTATTTAACAACAGTTCTAGTCACGGCAATGATATTCTCAATCTTTGCGGCAAGTTGGGACTTTTTAGCAGGATTTGCAGGACAAATCAGCTTTGGACATGCTGCCTTTTTTGGAATTTCTGCTTATTTTACAGCGGCATTCGTCGAATTTGCTGGTGTTCATTGGACTTTGTCGCTTTTCATTGGTGCTGGTTACGCTGTAATATTCAGCCTTCTAATTGGTATTCCCTGTTTAAGGTTGAAAGGACCTTATTTGGCACTAGGAACTCTAGCATTTGCCCTCATTCTTTGGAATCTGTTTCTAACCGGGACATGGCTTGGTGGGACAGAAGGAATCTCGGGACTACCCTCACTAGGAAATATCTTTCTGGTCTTTTACATTGTAGCTGTCTTTATGATTGCTTCTCTGATTATTATGAGAGCTATTGTTGATTCAAGGCTTGGGACAATCCTGAAAGCAATTCGCGATGACGAAACTTGCGCTGATGCTTCAGGAATCAACACAACTACCTACAAACTCATCGCATTCATGATCAGTGGATTTTTCGCAGGAATCGCAGGAGGTCTGTTTGCCCTGCACTTAACCGCAGTGAATCCTGCTGTCTTTCAAACACTCTATTCCTTCTACGCAATCATAATGGCTGCTATTGGAGGAATGGTGACCATCTATGGGTCAGTTATCGGAGCATTTCTATTCACAGTATTGAGCGAGTTTTTAAGACCACTTGCTGCAGCCTCTTTACTGATTTTCGCTACTATACTAATTCTGATAGTCCGTTTCTGGGAGGAAGGTGTAATGAATCCAGTCCTCGAAGGAGTACAGGATTTATGGGATCTCGTACGGAGGCGGTAGCATGGGTACAATACTTCAGGTTAAAAATTTAACAAAGAAATTTGGTGGGCTGACAGCTGTCAATGATATCAATTTTGAGGTGGAGCGAGGAGAGATGTTAGGGTTGATAGGTCCTAACGGCGCTGGTAAGACAACGCTCTTTCACTTGATATCAGGTTTCGAGAAACCCAACTCCGGCAGAGTCTTTTTCGATGGGATTGATATCACAAGGAAGAAACCATTCCAGATTGTCAATCTAGGTATGGCAAGGACCTTTCAGCTGGTGAAGTCATTTCGCTATCTTAGTCTTCTTGACAATATTTCAGTTGCTTGCCTATCCCCTCGTGGAAAGGAAGCATTTGAAAAGACGGGGATTGATGAAGCAGCAAGTTCGATACTCTCTTCAGTAGGGCTTGTGGACAAAGCAAGACTACCACCCGTAATTCTACCCCATGGTGATCTAAGAAGGCTTGAGATTGGTAAAGCTTTAGGTACAAATCCAGAGATGCTCCTTCTTGATGAACCTTTTAGCGGATTGGTTTTTGAGGAGAAGGAAGGAATTGGTAGGTTAATCAGACGACTGAACGATGAGGGTGTTACGATATTCGTAACGGGACATGTCTTGCGTGAGTTGATGACTCTAGTCCCGAGAGTCATAGCGATGCACCAAGGGAGATTGATTGCCGAAGGGCCTCCCGAGGAAGTTGCCAATAACAAAATAGTACTTGAAGCATATCTTGGTCGAGGTGGAGAATTTGCTTGAGTTAAGGAAAGTCTATCATTATTATGAAAAAGCAAAAGCTCTAGAGGAAGTCAATCTGACCGTGGAGGCAGGTTCTCTTGATGCTGTCATAGGACCAAATGGCGCTGGAAAATCAACGCTGCTTAGATGCATTTCAGCACTGGAGGAGATTGACAGAGGGAGGATAACCTTCTTAGGAAGGAGAATTGATGAGTTGGACCCTCACGAGATTGCGCGGAGAGGAATTGCTCATTGCCCTGAAAGGCGTCGGTTATTCTATGATATGACAGTAATGGAAAACATAGAGCTTGGAGCATATACTCTAGAAGATAAATCAAAATATCCAGCCCTCTTAGATTTCGTTTTTGATATATTTCCTCGACTAGATGAACGGAGATCCCAACGTGCAGGAACATTAAGTGGAGGTGAACAGCAAATGCTAGCAATAGCTAGATCGCTGATGTCCAGTCCTAAATTGCTACTTCTGGATGAACCTTCGCTTGGACTTGCACCAAAAGTGAAGACAAAGATTTTCGAAGCGATAGAGCAGATTAAACACGAGGGAACCACAACCCTTCTAGTTGAGCAAGATGCAGTTCTCGCTATGGCGGTAGCTGATAACATCTATGTACTTGAAGAAGGAAAGATAGAGATGAGTGGAACAAGAGAGGAGCTCGAAAGAGAACCTCGGATAAAGAAGGTATACTTAGGAATATAGGAGGAATCAAAATCTCAGCTACTCTTGAACAACTGCTGCGCGATGCAAAAGTCGAACTTGTTATTGCACGGGCTGAAAAGGACCCAGGTGTAATAACAGAACTAATTGAGCATCTAAGCAACGACATTCGTACAATAAGGTTCAATGCAGCCCTATCTCTAGGGGAATTGGGCGAGCAGGCGTCTGAAAGTGTTTCCAGTTTAATCACATGTCTTGAGGACAACGATTGGAGTATATGTAGAGAGGCGACTAAATCACTAGGAAAAATAGGTTCTTCTGCGGTCGATGCAATTCCCAAGCTAGCGAAACTACTTTCTGATGATGAGCCGTCCATAAAGAAAGAAGCAGCAATCGCGTTAGGAAAAATAGGTGTAGCAACAGATGTTGCAGTTTCTAGTTTAATTGTAGCTCTGGAAGACCGTGATGAGGAAATGCGAACAGAGGTTGTCAATGCCTTGGGAAAAATGGGAGCTGGAGCACATGCAGCTGTCCCAGCCTTGATTGATTGCTTCAAAGATACAAGTTGGACAGTGAGAACTGCAGCAGCTGCGGCGATTGATGGAATTGGAAAGGGTTCAGCTGAGGCTATACCAGCTCTCGTTAACGCTCTTGAAGATCCAGACTGGAGAGTACGACATCGATCTATTAACTCACTCACTCAAATCGGAGAGTCGGCAGTCCCTGCGCTTATGGATGTTGTAAACCATCACAATCCAGTTGTAAGACAGGGAGTTGTTGAAACGCTCGGAGAAATGAAAACTACCGATCCGAAGGTAATTGATGCAATTGCTTCATTGCTTTCTGACAAGGATGCAAAAGTTCGTGGAAAATCTGCAGATGCTCTCAAGAGCATAGGGTCAGCTGCAATCCCAGTAATGATACAATCCTACGATTTGGTAAACAACAAGATGAAGGTGCAAATCCTCTCTGCTATTGGTGGCATTGGTCAGGATGCAGAGTCTGCGATTCCGCATGTGATCACTATGCTGAGAGAGGGTGGAACCAAGATTCGGATTGAAGCAGTCCGAGCACTGGGCAAGATAGGATTGACAGCTGAGCAAGTGATTAAAGCTTTAGAGAGTGCTCTCGTTGATCCTAAAGGAGATGTGCGTCGGGAAGCAGCACTGAGCTTAGGAAAACTAGGTTCCAATGCATCAGATGCTATACCCTCGTTGTTGAATGCAATGAATGATAAACAGCCAGAGGTTCGATGGAGAGCATCGGAAGCTCTTGGATATATCGGTATCGCAAGTAATGAGGTCGTATCAGGACTTGAATTACGCATACATGATGAAAAGGACTTTGTTGCTGAGGCTGCGCAAGAGGCACTCGACTTAATAGGTGGGGAATAAACTAGCAGGAGGAATTACAATGACTGACGACCCATATGCTGCTAAACCTTGGTTGAAATTTTACGATGAGGGTGTACCTGAAAGTATAGATTATCCAGAAATCAATCTCTATGAATTTCTTGACAATACTGCCAATGAATTTGGAAATCAGACAGCGATCTGGTTCCAGAAACGGAAAATCTCCTATAAGGAGTTCAAGGATATCGCAGATAGACTCGCTACGGTGTTGAGAAACTTAGGCGTAAAGAAAGGCGATACTGTCGCTATTATGATACCCAATTTCCCGCAGTTTCTGTTTAGCTTCTATGGAATTCTAAAAGCTGGCGGAGTTGTAACTGCGTGCAGTGTCTTGTTGACTGAGCCAGAGTTGGCTTATCAATTGAATGACTCTGGAGCTGAAACAATTATCGCATGGGACGCCCAGCTTGAGAAAATCAACAACATCAAGGACAGAACCAAGCTTCGGAACATAATCATCACTAGTGTAATGGACTACATTCCAAATGCTCCCAGAGACCCCCCTGAGATAGCTGGCACAATGCAATTCCTTAATCTAATCAGTAAAACAAAACCAGACCCTCCAAAGTTTGAGATTGATCCTAAGACTCAAATCTCAGTGCTTCAATACACAGGAGGGACGTCAGGACTTCCGAAAGGAGCCATGCTCACTCATTACAACTTGGTATCAAATGCTATTGCTGTCTATAGTTTTGTGGCTTCTCAAATGCACCGAGGAAAGGAGACGGGTCTAACCAATCTTCCGTTATTCCACATCTACGGAATGACAGTTTGTATGAATCTCTGGATATACAATGGTTCTCGAATTGCATTGAATCCTGACGCACGAGATCAGAAATCATTGTTTGAGATAATTCGCGATGCAAAACCAGCAATGTTTCCTGGTGTACCAACAATGTACATGCGACTCCT